>JAYTAU010000774.1:0-2442 GCA_043737375.1 Planctomycetia bacterium | reverse complement strand
GATTGCACATGCCGCGCAAGTGCTTACCTGGACACTGGTTAGATGGCCATTACTGAAATCACCAACGTCAAAAAAACAGCCGCGATTGATGAACAGCCCCTCGGCGCGACCGATTTACGGGTGTATGCGCTCGATGTTGCCAAGCGTGCGCGCGACGCCGCGAGCGTGCTAGCAACCGCCGGTGGCGCCGCCAAGATCGAATGGCTGCGACGTTCGGCACAACGATTACGCGACAACGCTGATCTGATCGTCGCCGCCAATGCGTTGGATTTGGCCGCCGCCCCGGGCTACGGACTGACTGCGGCCGCCATCGATCGACTTCGGCTTACACCGGCGGGCATCGATGCCATCGCGCGGGCGTTGGACGAGGTCGCGGCGCTGCCTGACCCGATCGGCGAAGTGATCGAATCGACCATTCGTCCCAATGGTTTGCAAATTCTCAAGACCCGCGTTCCGTTGGGCGTGGTGTTTTTCATTTACGAGTCGCGACCGAACGTGACGGCCGATGCCGCGGCGATTTGCGTCAAGAGCGGCAACGCGGTAATTTTGCGCGGCGGCAAAGAAGCGGCCCATAGTAGCCGCGCCATCGTCGATCTGCTCTGCCAGACCTTGCCCGCGTGCGGCTTGCCGGCCGACGCGGTGCAGTTGGTCAACACGGCCGATCGCGAAGCGGTGGGGCATTTTTTGCGACTGCCCGAGTATATCGACGTGGCCATTCCGCGCGGTGGAGAAGGGTTGATCCGACGAGTGACGGACGAAGCCCGTATGCCGGTCATCAAGCACTTCACCGGCAATTGCCATGTGTATGTCGATCGTGCCGCCGATCCGGCCATGGCCGAACGAATCGTCATCAACAGCAAGACGCAACGGATGGGCGTGTGCAACGCCGCCGAGTCGCTCCTCGTTCATGCCGACGTGGCGAAAGAATTTTTGCCGCGCGTCGCAAAGGCGCTTGCCGCCAAGCAGATCGAAATTCGCGGCGACGCTACGACCTGTACCCTGATCGCCGCGGCAAAACCCGCCACCGACGCCGACTACGGCACCGAGTATCTCGGCCCGATCATCTCGTGCAAGGTTGTCGAGTCACTCGATCAGGCGATCCATCACATCAATCATTACGGCTCGAAACATACCGACGCTATCATCACCGGCGACTTGCACGCGGCCCGCGAGTTTACGGCCCGTGTTGACGCTTCTGCGGTCATCGTCAACGCCAGCACGCGATTCAACGACGGCGGCGAATTTGGATTGGGCGCGGAAATCGGTATCAGCACCGACAAGTTTCATGCGCGAGGTCCGTGTGGATTGAAAGAGCTGACCAGTTATAAGTACGTGGTGTTTGGCGACGGACAGATTAGGGGCTAGAGGCTAGGGGCTGGAGACTCGGCGAGCGGGGGACGTAAGTCCCGTATTGTTCGGGATCGGGGGTCAGGGATCGGCAAAAGAACGCGGGCGATGCGCTTGCGATTTAGCTTCGTCATTAGTCATTCGGATTTTGTCATTTCGGGCTTTGCCCGGCCGGTCATGGAGGACCGCAATCGTGGGCGATGTTCTTAGTCAGGCCGAAGTCGAAAGTCTGCTCAGCGCCATGGAAACCAGCGCGCCCGTGCGGCCGGCCCCGCAGCAACCGCGCGAGCCCGAGCAACCGACCGTCTTCAAACCGCGCGAGAAAGTCACCCCATACGACTTCAAACGGCCCGAACGCGTCGGCAAAGAGCAGATGCGCGCGCTGCAAACACTGCACGAAGGCTTTGGGCGAAATTTCGGCGCTGCGCTTTCAAGCCTGCTGCGCAGCATCGTCGAAGTCAAGCTGACCAGTGTCGATCAGCTCACCTACAGCGAGTTTGTGTTCAGTCTTGAGAACCCGACCTGTTTCAACCTGCTGCGGGCCGAACCGCTCGAAGGGAATCTGATTCTCGACATCAACCCCTCGATTTTGTACCCGGTCATCGATCGGTTGCTCGGCGGCGGCAAGGACTCGGGCCCGCTGGCGCGGCGACCGCTGACCGAAATCGAATTGCGATTGGTCTCGCGAATCACGAATCTGTTTTTGGATGAGCTGCATCATGCGTGGGAAAACGTACTCGACCTGAAGCTCTCGGTCGAACGTGTCGAAAGCAACCCGCAATTGGTGCAGATCGTGCCGCCGAACGAAGTCGTGGTGCTGATCAGTTTCGAGTTGACGCTGCAAGATGTGCGCGGCATGGTGAATTTGTGCATTCCGTTCAACAGCATCGAGCGAATCGGCAACAAGCTATCGGCCAACAATTGGGTCTCGTACGGACGACGCGGGGCCACGCCCGAGAGTATTCGGCAGATCGGCCTCGGCATCAAAGGAGCGCTTGTCGAGGTGGTCGTCGAGTTGGCCGAAACGAAGATCAGCACGGGCGATATGATCGGTCTGCGCGTCGGCGATATCATCACGACCGAAAAAGACATGCG
>JAYTAU010000773.1:0-15001 GCA_043737375.1 Planctomycetia bacterium | reverse complement strand
CGTTGCTCGGTACACCGCGCCGGGGTTGAGTATCAGTGTGCCGCCGATCCGCTCTTGTTTGGCTACATGTGTGTGCCCGTAGCAGACAAGGTCCCACTCGCCGCTGTGGCATGTCTTGCGAAACAGCTCGCCATCGTCGCTATGCAATAGCGCGATTCGGCGACCATCGAGCATTAGCTGCCCGAACCGTCCGTGACAGGTTTGACCCGCGGCTGCACAGGCGTCGTGCAACACTGCGGTATCGTAGTCGACATTGCCAAACACGAAATGCGTCGGCCACTGTTCGAACATGGGCACGATTGCCGGCGAGCCGATATCGCCGCAATGCAGCACCACCTCGACTGCCAGACTTTCGAGCATGCGAATTGCCCGGCGGGTCAGTTCGACATGTCCGTGCGTATCGCTGACAACGCCGAGTAGCATGATTAACCTTCAGGCAAGAGATTGGCCGCGAATGAATACAAATGGACGCAAATGAAGTGAATTGTTGACTCAAGCTACCACTGACAAGCCTGAGAGTTTGTCAGTGCCACCCCAGGCCAGAAGAGCTAAAGTAGCCGTTCATCAAACCAAGTCGAGCGGGGACCATCATACCGCTGTCGATTTGCAACTTCTATTCGCGTTTATTTGTATCCATTCGCGGCCTTTTTTTCTTCAGCCTAACCGCGCGGCGTCTGACTCTACATTTCTCGCGGCTTTAGCGTTAACCTATATTTGTCAAACGCACAAACGGCATTATCTCATTTGGCGACATTTTCCTAGAAAGCTTACGGCATGCTCTCCGCCGAGGGAATTCGAAATTTCTCGATCGCAATGCTCATCGGCATTCCGCTCGTGTTGGCCGCTGCTGCTTGGCTGGCGCTGCGTCGCACCGAAATGACGTTCTTGCACGCGTGCTTGTATGCTGTCGATCACTTTTTGGCCAGGCTGCTGTGGCGAACCAAAATCCGAGGTCGCATGCCGCTTCGACCTGGCCAAGGGGCGGTGATCATCTGCAACCACACCAGTTCGGTCGATCCGGCGTTTTTGCAATTGCTGATCCCTAAGGCCGTGCATTGGATGGTGGCCCGCGAGTACGTCGCATCGAAATCGCTCGGCTGGCTGTTGCGTGGGATGGGAACGATTCCGGTGAATCGCGGCGGCACCGATACCGCGGCCACGAAGTTGGCGATTCGCTACGCCCAGGCCGGCGAATTAATTGGGATGTTCCCAGAGGGTCGCATCAACCGCACCAGCGAACTGTTGCTGCCGGGCCGACCTGGCGCGGCGCTGATTGCGCTAAGGGCGCGTGTGCCGGTGATTCCCTGCTATATCGAAGGCGCGCCGGCCGCTGAAAGCATCGTCGGCCCGCTATTGCGCAGCGCGCGAGTGACGTTGTATATCGGTGAAGCGATCGATTTGAGTCCCTACTACGGACGCGAGAAGGAGGACGGCGTCACCGAAGCGTTGACACTGATCTTTTTGAAAGAAATCGCCAAGCTGGCCGGGCGTCCCGATTTTCAACCCCGCTTGGCGGGACGCCGCTGGCGCACCGACGCCGATGCTGAACAGGTCGAGCCGGAAAAAGAAGCCGTGGCATAAGTTCGATCGAAGCAACCAATTTAGCTCCCGGTGCTTTCACCGGGGGCAATTCGGACAGCAACGAGTCGATGCACCGCTATGCTATTATTGTGACTCGTCATGCATCCGCCAAAAGCTCTGCCGTGTATTCACGGCAGGCTAAATTGCTTTCACGGGAGGCAAAAACTCACGCACGGCGAACATGTCGATCGTCAGAATGGACGTGTGACGTTTCACTTCGGCGGTAGCCGACCGCGTTCGACCTTGGGCAATTCGCCCGTGCAGGCTTCCATAAATGCTACCAAATCCTGCTTGTCCTGATCGTTCAAGTCGAGTTTCTTCACCTTGTCGCTGAGCGTCGAATTGGGGTGGCCCCCCTTCGCGTACCACTCGACAACTTCGGCCAAGGTCTTTTGGCTGCCGTCGTGCATGTAGGGCGCGGTTAGCGCCACGTTGCGAACGGTCGGCGTTTTGAACGCGCCTGTGTCCTTAGGATCCTTAGTAACGGTGAAGCGGCCTTGATCAGGCTCGGCGGCCATCATGCCCACGCCGAGATTGTGAAACTTTTCGTCCGTCAGATTCGCGCCCACATGACACGCCGTGCAGTTGGCTTTGCCAAAAAACAGGTCGCGGCCCCGTTTGGCGCCGTCGTTCATGGGAAACTTCTCCACACCTTCTTTGGCAGCTTTGTACCTGGCCAATTGCTCGGGCGCATCTTCCAAATCTTCAACATCAAGCTGGGCGAACGGACGAAACTGCTCGTGAAAATCGAACGGCGCAGGCGAAGTCACCAAGGCTCGTTCGAAACTGGCCAGTGCCTTGCCGATCGTATCGACCGACAGCTCGCCAAAAACCCGCTCGAACTGCACGCGATACCCTTCGATGGCCTTCAAGCAAGTTACGCATGCCTCGTGGGTGTTAGACATCTCGATCGCGTTGGCAATTGGCCCGACGGCTTGATCTTCGAGCGAATCGGCCCGACCATCCCAAAATTGTTTGTCGCTGAGTATGCGGTTGTAAGCGACCGGCGAGTTGCGATTGCCGGTTTGGCTTTTGACACCGACGCCGAACTGCGTATCCTTGGCGTAACCGTTATCAGGGTGGTGGCAGCTCGCGCAACTGATGCTGCCGTCGCCCGAGAGACGTGGGTCGAAGAACAATTGGCGGCCGAGTTCGATCTTGGCCCTGGTCAAGGGGTTTTCTTTGAGACCTTTCTCTTGCCCCGCGGCAGCCGAGAGTCCGAGCGGCAATTCGATTTCGAGGGTCAAGTGATTGCGCGGATTGTCGAGCCAGGCCTTGATTTGATCGAGGGTCAGATCCCCTTCGCCGGAAATTCCCGCCGTTAGATCGGGCGAGCCCAACAGCACTTTGTCGGTGATGCCTTCGTTGGTGGGTTTTTGATTGGCATTTGGCTTGTCGGCGTTGGGCTTCACTGTTTTTGGGGTGTCGGTGATTGCCTTAGCACTTAATGCTGTTTCGGCCGTTGACGGTGTCGAGCTATCTTCGACTGGCTTTGTTCCCGGCCCGTCCGTCAGGGGTGTTACATCCGCGTCGCGATTCTGAACGGGCAGCGGAACGGTCTTATTCTCGACGACTTTATCTTTTGCCGGCTTGGCGGAGCTAACGTCATCACATCCGCTCGACGCCAGCAAAAAAAACAGACCACAGAGAGCAACGGACGAACAACGATACAAGCTCGGCATGGGCGAAACCTCGGCGTGGGCAAACAAAGGCGGGAAACGAACAAGGCTGGAGAATCGGCGGTAGCCCGAGTATATCAATAATTATTATCGATTCAAGAGGGTTTTGCGTGCAGTGAAGTCGTCTCGGTCTGCGAGAGGAGTTTCCGAGTAAACGCGTTGTTGTATCGCCGCCAAGCTAATCCGCAAGCGCGACTCCAAGAACCGCGGCTCTAATTCCGCAATGGCTGGTCGAAATGCGCTGGTCCGTCGCCGTTCCAATGCTCGCCCCACGATCCTCGCTACTCATCCCTCGTTCCTCTAGTGCCCCAGCACCTTGGCCGTGACCAACCAACACAACTCACCGCGACCGCTTTCGACTTCGTCATCGAATTCGATCGCCGCCACGGCACCTTTGGCGAAACGGACATTGGCCGCATCCAAGCCGGTAAGTTTACTCACCATGTCGCTGACGTCGGGCGCGTGGCCGACCCAAGCGACGTCGCTGCCGGACATTCGATTGGTCCACTCGATCATCGCCGGCAAGTCGGAACCGGGTGCCAGAGCATCGAGCTCGATCAGTTTTGGGCGTCCGGGCAGATTCTCGACCAAGATTTCTGCCGTCTGGCGACAGCGAATTAGCGGGCTAGAGGCGATAAACTTGGGATCAACCCCCGATTTGGCCAGCGATTGAACCGTGGCGGCAAAACGCTTACGTCCCTCGTCGGTCAGTGGACGCAAGCGATCGTCAGCATACTTCGGATCGCCATGTTCTCCGGCCAGGCCGTGACGCACGATGTACAGTTTCATGAAATCGAGAATGTTGAATTTAGAACGTGGGAAGTAGGAATTGTCGCCGATTGAAGTATGATTGTGCAAATCGCGAGCAAGTTTAACAACGCAGTGTTCGAAATATATTTAGGCACACTCATCAATCAGGGTTTTTCGAATGCCAGCAGTTCTTGTCACCGGCGGGGCGGGATTTATCGGCGGTTGTTACGTACGGCAACTCGCCGGCCAAGCGAACTGGTCGATCGTCAATCTCGACAAACTTACCTATGCGGGAAACTTGGATTCGTTGATCGCAGTCGACGGTCGGACGGGCTATGCGTTTGTCGAAGGGGACATCGCCGACACCGACTTGGTTTACCGGCTGCTGTGCGAACACGCGATCACGCATGTCGTCAACTTCGCCGCCGAGTCGCATGTCGATCGCTCGATCGACGGGCCCGGTGAATTCGTACAGACCAATGTCGTCGGTACGTTTCGATTGCTGGAAGCGGTGCGAAAATACTGGAACGAGCTGACTGGCGGCGATCGCGATGCGTTCCGGCTGCTGCACGTTTCGACCGACGAGGTTTACGGCTCGCTGGGGCCGACCGGGTTGTTCCACGAGACATCGCCGTATGCGCCCAATTCTCCCTACTCGGCATCGAAGGCAGCGTCGGATCATTTTGTTCGCGCGTATCATCACACGTATGGACTGCCGGTATTGATTACCAATTGCTCGAACAACTACGGGCCGTATCAGTTCCCAGAAAAGCTGATTCCGCTGATGATATTAAACGCGGTCAACGGCAAGCCGCTACCGGTATACGGCGACGGTCAAAACATTCGCGATTGGCTGTTCGTCGAGGATCATTGCCTGGCCGTCCAGGCTGTTTTGGAGTCGGGCCGACCAGGCGAGGTTTACAACATCGGCGGCAATTGCGAACGGACCAACCTGCAAGTGGTCCACGCAATCTGCGACACGGTCGATCGATTACGTCCGGAGTTGGGTCATCGCCCGTGCGCGTCGTTGATTACGTATGTCAAAGATCGACCGGGACATGATCGGCGCTATGCGATCGACAGTCGCAAGATCACGCGAGAATTGGATTGGCAGCCGGCACAGAATTTTGAGTCGGGTCTGGAACTGACCGTGCGTTGGTATTTGGAGAATACGCCGTGGATCGAGCGGATTCGATCGGGCGGCTACCGCGGTGAGCGACTCGGATTGCAGTCGGCATAATACGTAGCCAATCTCGCCAGAGATTGGGGGGCTCGATATGACACGCTCAATTGGCGACGCGGCCCAAGGTCCGGCGACTTCGGCTACGACGGTTAGCGATCAGCAGCCCAATTACCGTGCCAATAACCAACAGCACAATGGCGTTGGGCTCTGGCACTGCGGTGGTGGTCATGCCGAAATCGAAAGACGAAGTTGAATGCTGGACAGTTCCTCCGCTGCCGGCAGGAGTACCGCTACTTCCAATGGGGATCGTCGTTGTCGAAAGCAAGGAGTTGCCACTCGGTCGAATGACCAACTTCGAACCTGCACCAATCGTTAAACTGCTTTGCGAAATTGAATCGATAATTAACGTTGAGCCGCCTGTCACCGAAGTCCCGCCCGTTCCGGAAATCGTTCCCGCATTTGTCAACCCGGCAATTACGTTCAGGCCGTTGTTCGCGTTGTTGACCAGATTGACGCGATGCGTGTTCATGGCACTGTCCGATAGCGGGTCCCGCGCCGCAGCGTCAATATTCAGTTGTCCGACCGCACTGACCGAAATCAATGGGGCCGATGCTCCGATGCTCACATTCGAGGCTGCCGTCGGAGCCAAGTTAAGAATACCTTCGTTCACGGAAATACCGCTGCCATTGGCCAGCGTGTGTCCGCCGGTAATACTTAACGGTCCGGCACCCAACTTTGTTAATGTGCTCGATGCCGGAACGCTCACCACGCCCGATAGCGCTAAGCTTCCCGTAGGAACACCGATCGAGCCCGAGTTGGTCAAAGTGACCGGACCGGCAAAGCTGTTCGATCCCAATTCGCTCACCAAAGCACCCTGCCCTGACGGTCCGTTGCCTCCGAGGAGCAGTGTCTCGGGCGTGCTGTAATTCACCGTGCGCAAGTTTAATGCGGCACCGTTGGTAATTAATGTCTCGCTTGCCGTGCCGGCGGCGCCCAGCGCGCCGTTGGCGGATACGGTAATTTTTCCCGCCTCGAGACGAGTCTGGCCAGTGTAGAAATTGGCTTGATTCAACGCCAGAGTGCCGATGCCGCGCTTGATGAGCGCCGCCGGCGTCACACCGATTGACCCGCTATTGAACGAATAATCGACCAGCGAGTTGTCGACCAAAATCGACGCGGGAGACGGAGAGCCGGTCACCTGAACTGCGCTATTCGCCGCGATTCCCGTGTCGAGAATACTATCGTTAAACACGACATGTTCGAAATCTCGAAAGCCCGCTGCGGCTTGTCCGCGGATGAAGTTCACCGACCCGCCCGATTGCCACACGTTGCTCGCAGCACCAGTCCAGCCGATCGTGCCGGTCGTCGACCAGGCGATTCCGTAATCGCCGTTGAACGCGCCTTGCGCAGCGTCGCGGCTGACTTCTAGCCGATAGCGATGGCCGCCTTCCAGGGTTGCAAAGATATTCTCGGTGTTCTGATCGGGGCTGTTCGAGACGGCCAATGTGATCAGCGCCGTGGGGCTGGTGACATCGATTAACGATAGCTGGAAATTATGGAGCGACGCTGCGGCATCGTATTGCCCAAGCTGCGTTTGCCCGATATTGATGAGCGCGTTCCACACCAACGACGCGGTGAGCGTCTGACCCGCCCAACCCGCGACCAACTCATAATGCGCAGTTCCATTCGAACCGCTTGAGCCGCCAAAGTTGGCGTCGTAATCAAAGCCGTCGGCGTTTACGGTCGCGGGCCCCGAGTCTTGCAGGCTCGGCTGTTTGCCGGCGGCGATGATGTGATAACTATTCTGGATGTTGACCTGCCCCGCGCCGTGTCGAGTATCGAGTCCGTTGTTCGATTGAAAGCCGGCGGGCCGGTATCCATAGATCACACTGCCGTCGCTATTGAATGCCATGCGCGACGCGCCGGCCAATAGCGCGGCCTTGATAACCTCCGAGGTCTCGGCATGGTAGATGGTCTGACCCGTGCGCGGCGAGGTGTAGAAAGCGTTTTGCGACAAGGCCGGATTATTGTGGCCGGTTTCTATCAGCAGCGCCGCGGCTGCGCTGACGATCGGAGTGGCAAAACTGGTTGCACTGGCGGGGGCTACAATTTCGGGCCGAACGCGACCGGCGGTGTAGATATCGCCCAGCGCTTCGGTACCGATTTCGTGCGCACCGTTCGAGGTGCCCACTGCGATCACATTCATCGCTTCGGAAAACAGCGGCTGCGAGCTGTTCACCGCGTTATCGACGCCGACGACTTGCACGTAGTCGTCACGCTCGATAACCCAATCCAACCGTTGCAAAAAATCTCGCGGCGTCGTAGAGGAGCCTACCCAACTGTGGTTGGCCACTCGATTATACGGAGCCTGCGTGTCAAAATTCGGATTCTGTTGAGCGCCGGCGTGAAGAAAGCCGCCGAACAAGAAATGATTGGCATCGTACAGCTCGATTTGCGAAATGCCTGGTGCAATCGATGTGGTGATCCCATAAAAATGCCGCGCCACGTCAATGGCATGACCCGTGTTGTTGCCGTTGGCCGGGCCGATGTAGTTCAGCGTTTTGCCGGCGAATTCGGGATGCGATTGCAGCGAACCGTTGTTCAGCAGGTCGGCCTCGATCTGTACCACGTTGACCGATGCGCCGGTCGGAGTGTTTACGCCGAGTTCGGCGGTTAAAGGCGTAAAGCCGATGTCATTTTTGGGAAGTACTTGAGCGTGAGAAGTCGCGGTCGTCGCAATGCAGAGCGCGAAAGCCAGACGAACAAAATAATTTGCGGCGAGAGAACGCATAGTGCTGGAAGATTCGCGCATAGGTTGCTTTGCGAGCGCTGTTAGCGATAAGAAAACACACTCCGTCAACAAGTCAACTCGATCAGAATAGACCGGCTTGTAACGATCGGGCCATTAGCCGCAGATCGGCCTCACATTTGATCGTAGACAGCTCACAGGCCTTTAGCAACGCGGCATCGCCTTGAAAGGCTAAAATTGCGGATATTCATAGGCTCTTGCAGCTGACTGCTACGACAGAGGCATACTCTTGTCCTTAGAGCGGTCATCAAAACCGAAAAAGCCCCCGGCGGGGATTCCACCAGGGGCTTAAATGCTAAATAGCAAGCTTGTAGATCGTCGGGCAGCGGGTCGCGGGTCGCGGTGAACATATTATTCCCCATTCCCCATTCCGATTTCCCCACTCGATCTCACTCTTCTTCCGCGGGACCAATTAGCGGGCCGGCCTTGCCGACACCACCCTTGAGTTCAGCCGGCGCACCAGCGGCCACGGCGGCTGCCTCGGCTTCGGCTTCGGCCAGAATTTGGTCTTCCGCCCATTCGACACGCTTGCGTGACAGGCCGATCTTGCGCTCTTCGGTATCGACACGCAAAACCTTGACCTCGATGCTGTCGCCGACCTTGACGACCTCTTCGGGGTTTTCGACCTTGTGGTCAGCCAACTCCGAGATGTGCAGCAATCCTTCCAGCCCGTTTTCCAAACCGATGAACACGCCAAAATTCGTCAGCTTGGTCACGGTGCCCGTCACCAATTGGCCAGGCTGATACTTCGACGGAATGTCGGTCGCCCACGGATCTTCTTCGAGCTGCTTCAGACCCAGGGCAATACGCCGGCGTTGTTGGTCGACGCTCAGCACTTTGCATTCGATCTGCACGCCCTTCTCGACCACTTCGCTGGGGTGGCTGATCTTGCGGGTCCACGACATATCGCTGACGTGCAGCAGACCGTCGATCCCCTCTTCGATCTCGATGAATGCCCCGTAGTTGGTCAGGTTGCGAACCGTGCCGCTGACCTTGGTCCCCGGCGGATAACGGTCGGTAACCTTGTCCCACGGATTCTCTTGGGTTTGCTTCATACCCAACGAGATTTCTTGCTTCTCTTTGTTGATGCCCAGGACCACGACGTTGATTTCGTCGTCGACGTGCACCAACTCGTTGGGATGGCTGATGCGCTTGGTCCAGGACATTTCGCTGATATGCACCAGCCCTTCGATCCCTTCCTCAAGCTTCACAAACGCACCGTAGCTCATCACGTTGACGACCGTACCCTTGATCACGCTGCCGACCGGGTACTTGTCGCCGACCTGATCCCAAGGGCTGGCCGATTTTTGCTTGAGACCCAAAGCGATCTTTTCGCGCTCGCGGTCGATGTGCAAAATCTGCACTTCGATCTCTTGATCGATGGCGACCATCTCGGACGGGTGCCCGATACGACCCCAGCTCATGTCGGTGATGTGCAACAGACCGTCGATGCCGCCCAAATCGACGAACGCGCCGAATTCGGCGATGTTCTTGACGACACCCTTGCGGAGTTGACCGATCTCGAGCGTGTCGAGCAGTTCCTTCTTTTTGAAGGCCCGCTCTTGTTCGATCAGGGCACGACGGCTGACGACGATATTGCGGCGGGCTTCGTCGATCTTCAGCACGATGCACTGAATGCTGCGGCCCACGTAGTCGCCGATGTCGGCCGGGCGACGAATGTCGACCTGGCTGGCTGGCAAGAACACGTTGACGCCGCTGATATCGACCAGCAAACCGCCTTTGATTTTGCGAGTGACGTTGCCGGTGACCACGTCGTTTTCGTGGACACTGCGCATGACCTCGTTCCAGTCTTCGATCTTGCGAGCTTTGCGCTTGCTCAGCACGATCATGCCGCGACTCTCTTCGGACTGACCCATGATGTCTTCGACATCTTCGATCAGCACGCGAATGGTCTGGCCCGGCTCTGGCGGCGGTTCTCCCTCGTCCCACTCGTTGCGAGCGATCTGCCCTTCGCTTTTATAACCGACGTCGATGAGCACGAATTCGTCATCGACGCGAAGAATTTTACCATCGACTAGCGAGTTGACGGCGATCTCTTGACCGCCCCAGGCGAAGTCTTCGGCACTGCTGCCGTCCATCGCCAATTCGATCTCGCGTTCGAGTGTCTCGTCATCAATTTCCAACCCACGAATCAGATTACGATTGACCATAAGTAAAAGGTTTTGTGCGCGGCCGCGGACCGAGCACGCGCTCGACCCAACAAACACGGTTTAAAGAGAATTTCCCCAGAACTTCGAACTACACCAATGAACGGCCGTCGTTTATCGTAGGACGGAATTTATTCCGTCTTTTGCCTTAACGCTGAACGGAATTTATTCCGTTCTTTCAGCCGCTGGCATGGGATGGCGTTGTAAAAAGCTCCGCTTAGTGCCCGACTGCCTGCGCAGGAAGTCTCCCAAAGCACTCGCGGGAATCCCGCAGTATAGCAATCTGGCGGGTGCCGGACAATTGGGAAACATGAGCGAAAAGCCCGTTGGCCGCCCTCTACATTAGTGCGTTACCAACAGTGCAAAGCCCGTGGCGCGACGAGTCCAGTAGAACATCGCGACATGTATATTCAACTGTATCGCTGAGTCGACTGCCTAGATCACTCCGGATCAAAGATCGGCCGAATCACGTTAATAAACAGCCAGGCGACGAAGACCGGACCTGTGGATAAGCAAAACAACAATAATAGTAGATGAACCAGTCGCACGTTCGTCGGCGTGTGTTGCCTTTGCAAAGTGTCCGGCGGTAGCGGAGTTTGCGGGGCTTCGTACGGGTTAATGTCCATCTTGAACTCACTATTGTCGCTCCCCTGGCAATCGAGCGAACCACCGTCATGCTCATTCGGATTTCGACATTCGGGCTTTCTATTCTTTCGTTCGATCGTTGCATTACCGCGAGCTACTGGCCGCTAGCTTCGCCGACTCCCCGCCCCGGGCGGTTGTGTGTCCAGCCACAAACTGCCGGTCGTCCGGACCGAGCTTTTCCAACGGCACTGTCGTAAACCGGCCCGTCTCTTTGAGAATCCGCACTTTGCCCTGTTCGGCCAGAATCTCTTGGAGTTGGCCGCGAATGCGGTGCTTGCCAGTGACATCGACCCAGGTGCGCATGGCATCCATCGGTTCAAGCTGCGTCGTCGACGGTGCCGGTTCCGCAAATGGATCGTCCGACGCGGCTGGCAATGGCTTCTTCGTCGGCGCCTCCAAGGCCGGGCCAATGTTGCTCTTATTGTCGGTATTCGGAGAACTGGTCGATTGCGGGGCAAAGGGGTCATCGAAAACCGGTTTCGTTTCGGGTAGCTCGGGCTTTACGTCCGGAACCACGTTGTTTTCGGTCGGCAGTATCGGGCGGCCGGTCGTTATTGGGGTCGGTTCCACTGAACGCGGCGCTTCGTTCTGAGTCCCCTTCGGCAGCGCAAACGGATCGTCGGCGGCAGGTATTGAATTCGGCTGTATCGAATTCGGCGTGCGAGTTGACGGCGCAGGCGACGGTGCCACCGGCGCGGGAACGACCGGGTCTTCCAACGTCGAACGAGTCGTTGGCACACGTTCACCCGCAGGCGAATTCGGCCGGACGGTATCGAATGGGTTGGTGAAGGTTGGCTCGGAGCTGCGCGGGATGGTCGTGCGCGGTTGCGTGGTAGTGGGTTCAATGGTCATGGGTTCAGTCGTCACAGACGGCGTAACGCTGCCGGAAGTGTCAGCATTCGGATTGCCGGCGTTCGAATTGCCACCAGCGCTGCCCGGGACTTTTATTCCCGAGCTAGGTACATAATCGAACAGACGATCCGCGGGCGACCTTGCTGCGCCGCTCATCGGCTCCGACTCTACTGAACTTTTCGGGGCTGGTGGAGCGATGTTGGGATCGATCGAGCCGCGATTCGAAGTGCCAGGACCGGCTGGCGCAGGAGTCGGCGAACCGGACCTGGGAATCATTCCGCTCGAAACACCTGCGCCGCACGAAGCGCCAGCTCCACACGATGAACCCGTGCTACAATTCGAGTTCGAGACCGGCGTTGCACATGCCGAGTTGTACATCGGCCGGCAGCTAGGAACCGAGGTGCGGCACCGGGAGCGACGTTGGAACAATCGACAGGCCAACGCCGAATCGACGACCAACAGCATGATCAGCGACCACATCAAAGTCACGCGGAAAATCGGTTTTAGTTTTCGCCAGGTGTGTTTCATAGCAGTATCTCCGCGAATGCTCGATGGATTTATAGGCTTGGATTTTAATGCTTTGGCCGCCTCCATGCTACGCAGAGCAACGCTGTGTTGCAACAAACGGATGTTATGGAACGGCTCGGCATCATCGTTTGGGGGTTACGCAAGGACGAAGGACCAAGTAATCAGAACAAATCGCAGCCATTCCAAGCCCACCCATTGCAATGGGTGGGATCCGCGCTGATGCGAAGCCAACGTCTGTTTTTTAGTAGTGGCAGCCAAGCGCACAACCGTTCAAATTTCCAGGTCGACACGGGTGCCATGCCCACTGCCCTGAGTGGGCATGCGAGTGCAGGCCATATCGAAACGCACTCAGAGATCACGTCCATCAACATGCCCACGCAAAGCCGTGGGCATGGCACCCAGCGCTTTGTAGGAGGCGTCGCTGATGCCGATCGAGACGATTGACGGCCCACGGTGGCAGACCACACTTTGGCCAGTTAAACTGACACATCGTACAAAACTCCTAACATCGCGAGAATGATCGCTATGCGTATTCTGTTAGTCACTGTGATTAGCTGTCTGTTGATCTCGTCCTTCGGTATTGCCGCGGACGAGCAGCCCGCCGCAAAGTCAGCCCTCGCTGGGGACAGCGAGGCTCGGAAGGACAGCGAGGCTCTGAATCAGAGCCGCCGTGTCCCCACGGCGGGATCTGTTGACAGCGAAGCCGCGAAATCCGACAAGCTCGCACCCGCCAAATCCGTGCTCCGCAAGTTTGAATTAGTTGACGGCGATCGCGTCGTCTTCATCGGAAACACGTTCTTCGAGCGGGAAGGACGCTACGGTTACATCGAGACCATGCTCACCGCCCGTTATCCGGGGCGCAAGATCACGTTTCGCAACCTGGGCTGGTCGGGCGACACCGTCTGGGGCGAGTCGCGGGCCTACTTCGGCAAGCCGGCCGACGGCTACAAAAATCTGATCGACCTGGTGACTGAACTGAAGCCGACGGTGATCTTTGTCGCGTATGGCAACAACGAAGCCTTCGCCGGTGAAGCGGGCTTGGAACCGTTTGTGAAGCAATACAACAAACTACTGGATGATTTAGAGAAGGTGACGAAGCGGGTGGTTATTCTTGGGCCGATCCAGCACTTTTCAAAAAGCGACGCATCAGATCGTTCAAAAGTTAACGCTCAGATTGCAACGTTCCGCGATAAAATTGAACTGCTCGCCACCGCTCGAGAGTCTGTTTTTATCGAGTTGGCCGATTTGTGGGCTCGAGCGGAACAAACCTTTGACGTCCGGGTTACTGACAATTCCATGCACGGAATTGAGCGTGGGTATTTCATGGCCGGTCATCCTATTCTCGATGCAATAAAGGATGACAAATCTCCGAGACCTGATGCTGGCTGGGGTAACGATCAATTGAAAATCGACGATGAATCGCGAAGAGTACAAGGATATCACAACGAAATCACTGATTTAATTTATACCGATCAATTAATAAGTTTCACGGTGCTTGATAAGGTTCTTCCCGCTCCAGTTGGTCGTTTGTTTAACCCCGAGTTCGATGACTATCGCTGCATTAGCTGCGATTTCGCCAAGAAATTGGAGGAAATTCGTATCGACGGATTGAAACACTCATTTAAGCCACACGATGGGCATTTGGTTGTCGCCCGCAATCCGAACTTCTTACAAGCGGAACAACTTCGCCAAGCCATCATCGCCAAGAACGAACTCTTCTTTCATCGCTGGCGGCCGCAGAATCAAACCTATCTGCTCGGCTTTCGTAAACACGAACAAGGCCAGAACGCCAAAGAGATCACCCAGTTCGATCCGCTGATCGAAGCCAAAGAAAAAGAGATCTTCAAACTGGCCCAGCCCGTGCCGCACAAGTACGAGATCATTCGCGTGAAAGACGGCGATGCTAAGCCGGAAGTAAAGAAAGAGAAAAAGTAGTAGCCGCGAATGAACGCAAATAAACGCGGATGACTATTTCGCACTTTCGACGTTTCGTGAGCAGTTTTCAATGCCTGTAGATTTGCTGGGACCGCGAAGGCGCGAAAGGCGTATCCAGGAACGGCAGGTCGCGGAATCGGTTAAATCACCGTACCTCTAGGCCCGAAGGGCCGACAGGTAGTAGCCCGGAACGTCAGGTCCGGGTATTCGATCAAGTCCACGTATTTTAGGTCCGAAGGACCGGCACTCACTCGGGGGCGAGCATGTCATCCTACATTTCACTCTTGGTCCATTTTGTCTGGAGCACGAAGGATCGCGAACCGTTGATTCGTTCGGAATGGCAAGACCGCATGTACGGATATCTGGGGGGGATATTGGAGGCGAAACGCGGGGTCTTGCTTTGCGCCGGAGGCGTGGCCGATCATGTACATTTATTGACATCGTTGCCCAGCACGATCTCATTGGCCGATACGGTTAACGTTTTAAAATCAAATTCATCGCGATGGATTCACGAAACATTTCCCAATGCAAAAAGTTTCGCTTGGCAAGAGAAATATGGCGCGTTTAGCGTGAGCAGGTCATCGCAGTCCGCTGTCGAAGCGTACATCCGGCAGCAGGAAGTCCATCATCGCGCAAGATCATTTCAAGACGAGTTTCACGCATTGCTGGAAAAACACGGAATTCACTATGACGAAAAATTCATTTGGCGGTAATTCTGCCGGCCCTTCGGGCCTACAATAAAAACCCAACGATGACCCGGACCTACCTGCCGGACCTCCGGCCCTATTGCAACGCCGGGGTAAACCCGCCCGCTCGCTGTTCGACCAACCAATTCCTCCTTATTCGCGTTCATTCGTATCCATTCGCGGCC
>JAYTAU010000772.1:0-2446 GCA_043737375.1 Planctomycetia bacterium | reverse complement strand
ATCGATCGCTTGCTCGTTCGGCCCGAGTTCGCCGAGCATTGGGCTTTGAAGTGGTCGGATTTGTTGCGTAACGAAGAGAAGGTGCTCGACGCGGACGGCGTGCAGTTGTTTCATGGTTGGCTGCGCGATAGCTTTGCCCAAAACAAACCGCTCGATCGGTTGGTCCGCGAGTTGGTGGCCGCCAAGGGCAGCACCTACAAAAATCCGCCGGCCAATTTTTACCGCGCCAATCGCGATCCCGTCGCGCGGGCCGAAGCCGCGGCACAGGTCTTTTTGGGCATTCGGCTGCAATGTGCCAAGTGTCACAACCATCCGTTCGATCGTTGGACTCAAGACGATTATTATCGCTGGACGGCGCTGTTTGCGCGGGTCGATTACAAAATCATCGAGAACAAACGAAAAGATACCAACGAAAAACACGAGTTCGACGGCGAACAAATCGTGTTGCTCTCGGACAAGGGCGAGGTCGAAGACCCGCGCACCAAACAGAACGTCGTACCCCAATTCCTGGGCGTTCGCGACGCACCGGCATTCGATAACGATCAAGATCGGCTAGGCCCGTTGGCAGCCTGGTTGACTGCCCCCGAGAACGACTTGTTCGTTCGATCGCAGGTCAATCGGGTTTGGTCTCAACTGCTAGGCCGCGGTCTGGTCGAGCCGATCGACGATTTTCGCGCGTCGAACCCGGCCGTTCATCCGCCGCTGCTCGATGCGCTGAGTGCCGATTTTGTTGCGCACCAATTCGATCTGCGACATTTGATTCGCACGATCATGCTGTCGCGGACGTACCAGCTATCGTCGCAGCCGAGCGAGACCAACGCGCTCGACGAACTGAATTTTTCTCGCGCCGTGATCAAGCGCTTGACGGCCGAGCAATTGCTCGACTCGCTGGCGCAAGTCGTCGGCTCGTCCAGCGAACTACATGGCAAACCGGGCCGTGCCGGCCAATTGGCGGGTGTGGACGCGATGACCAATCGCACCAAGCCCAAATCAAAATCCGATGGCGACAAGTTTCTCAAGGTGTTTGGCAAGCCCGAGCGATTGTTGACCTGCGAATGTGAGCGCGCGACCGATACCACGCTCAGCCAGGCGTTGCAATTACTGAGCGGCCCGACGGTGCATCGCTTGCTGTCCGACCCGAACAATCGGCTCAATGCATTGATTGCCGAAACGGACGATCCGGCCGAACTGGTTAGTGCCTTGTATTGGTCGGCATTGGCGCGGGCGCCCAACGATAACGAACTGCAGGGGACGCGCGAGTACTTGGAGCGTTCGGCGGATTGGCGCGCGGCTTTGGAGGATATTGCCTGGGGCATCGTGAATAGCAAAGAATTCATGCTGCGGAGATGAGCATAGTTGGGAAATCGGAATGGGGAATGAAACTGGGGGCCATGCCCACTGCCCTGAGTGGGCATGAAATATAGTGGTATGGTTTTACTCGTTCCCACGCAGAGCGTGGGAACGAGAGAATAACGAGTGGGGAGTTCGGAGTGGGAAGTGCGGAGCAAAAGGACGGTTGAGATCGCGTGATGCTTAGCGGTGCGGCCAACGGCCCACCCTTTTCAAGTGCTGAGCGAAGGTCGTAATGGGAGAATGAAGTATGAATTACGGAGTTGCACTGGCGATATTGCTTTCGTGGGCCATCACCGGCCAAGCATTTGCCGGCCAGACCGACAAGCGGCTCGACATCTACTGGGTCGACGTCGAAGGCGGAGCGGCCACGCTAATCATCACCCCCACCGGCGAATCCATTCTGATCGACAGCGGTAACCCCGGCACGCGCGACGCGGATCGCATTTTTCAAGTCGCCACCAAGGTTGCCGGTCTCGAACGAATCGATCACTTAGTCACCACGCACTACCACGCCGACCATTACGGCGGCGCGGCGGCACTCTCGAAGGTGCTGCCGATCGGGCACGTTCACGACAATGGCACGTTCGAAGGCTTGAAGGAACCGCCCCCCAAGGAATACTTGGAATTCAAGGCCGAGAAACGTTCGCAACTTTCTCCGGGAGAAAACATTTCACTAAAAGGCGGCAAAACCATTCCCTTGCTTCTGCGTTGTCTGGCGACACGTCAGAAAGTTCATCAGCCGCCCGAAGGAGTGTCTCGTATCGAACTGGACAATGCCAAGGTTGAAATCACTAATGACGGTAAGCAACCTGACAATGACTGCTGCAAGGACGCTCAACAAAAGCCGATCGACCGCAGCGACAACGCCAACAGTATCGTGTTGCTCTTGGAGTTCGGCGGCTTTCGTTTCTTCGACGCCGGTGATCTGACCTGGAACATCGAAGAAAAACTGGTCTGTCCGAAGAACTTGATCGGATCGGTCGATGTCTATCAGGTCACGCATCACGGACTCGATCAAAGCAATAACGACGTGCTGGTGAAGTCGCTACTGCCCACCGTCGCCGTCATGAACAATGGCGTGACGAAGGGCTGC
>JAYTAU010000771.1:0-6139 GCA_043737375.1 Planctomycetia bacterium | reverse complement strand
GCCGAGCTTTATTGCGTCTATCAACGAGCGCGGCTGGACGTCGAAACGTCCAGCCGCCCTGTATTGCTCTGCCCTAGTGCAATAGACTCACTATCGCCCTGCCCAGGGCAAAAAATCAAAATGCCCTGCCCAAATTGCGACAGGGTGCCCCACAGGCCCGCGGGGAAATATTCGTGCAAACTGTGACATACCACAATGTTCAGCGAATATCTTGTAGCCCATCCATTCGGCCAATTACGGGCTTTTATTCCCGGAGGAAAGATTTTTTTTGATTTACTTCTTTTCTAATGTTAGCACCGCGTGAAGACCGTCTTCCAGGAAAGTCAACTCAGCCGTAGCTCCCGCAAATTGCTCCATTAACGCACTCACTTCACCATCCGCAGCCAGTCGAGCAGGTTGCCGTGGTTCAAGCGCCGAACCATAGAGCGAATGACTGACCGAGCAGCCGTCGGCTGCTAGCACATATTCTCCCCCGTCGGGCGACAAAAATTCGACGCCGTGCGTGGTCTCGGCCTGACGCAAGATCGACTTCATGGCGGTTGCTGAATTTTGCTTGAGCAATTCCGGTTCGGCGGCTACTGCAGCGCGTGCCACCGCCGACAACAAGCTTAGGTTATTGATCACCGCGCGGCGATTGTTTTCGGCCCAGCCGAGTTGGAAATCAGGTAGCACGTGCTTCCAATTTTCGGGTCGAATACGAATCATCGCGTGTGCGGTCGGCTGCCAACGTTTGGCCGTGGTCGCAGTTTTTGCGTCCCCCTTTCCGGCCTGCGCGACCTGTTGCCGAGTCGCTTCCACTAAGTCTTCGATGACGTGCTTTTTGCTGGCCACATACAAGGCCTTGCCGATTCGAGCCGAGAAGAATCGCCACTTGAACGGGCCGAGCGCCACCGCGTAGCCGCGTACGGCGGTTGCGTCGTCAGCGGCTTGTTTGCCATTCGCCTCATTCTCAATCCGATAAAAGTCGGTTTGCGTGCTGAACCAACCTGTGTTGGTCGGCTGGCGCGACTGCGCGGCCATCAGACGGTCGACAAGCAGTAGAAAATCGTCGACGACTTTTTCGTCTTTGACGTTCATCGAGATATAAACCGGCGAGTTGAGCGACGAGAGCATCATGCCGATCCACAACCCGTCGCCGCCGCGGATCAAGCCAGCGCCGGGGGTATTGAACATGCCGCCGAACAACTGAGACATGTTAACGTCTAGCAACTGTGAGGCATCATACACATGAAAACCGATTTGATCGCCCAGCCCGCTTTTAATGAATTTTTCGATCGTTTTATTGTCAGCATCAGTTCGACGATAACCAACACCGGCGTCGGCCACCCCGTTCAAGAGGCCGCTGCCCAATCGTTTCGACTTGGGATCCAGCTTCATCACCATGCTGAAGATGTTTCCCTTGGGTAGCGGCAGTTCATCCAGCGGCTCGGGCTCTCCGCCCAAGGCTTGAGCAAATTGCGTGTAGATCGTGTTGTCGATCAATGGCAGAATAATGGTTTCGATGCGGTACTTTTTGGGATCGATCTTGACGCGAATCGCAATCGGGTCAAAGAACGTTCGCCAGTAACTATTGTACTGTTCGAGAAATGCCTGGTACTCGTCGGCCTCTTGTTGTGTGATGTTGACAAGCGGAATCTCACAACAGGGAATCATGTCGGAAGAGCTGCCGGTCACCGTGCAGAAGCCGGATTGCCCATCCGCAGTGAGCGAGTAGCGGCTGTCGAAAGGTCGATCGAGTTGCTGGCTGGCGAGTATTTTGTTCTGGTCGCTGACGAATGCTTTCGGCAGACAATCGGCTTTGACCAGTTCGTCGACCGATGCGGCCGGTTTACCATATTGCGTGCGATGCAGCAGTGCGGCGTGGCTGATCATGCGCGTATGGTTGAACGCCAACAGCCGACGACGTTCGGTCAGCTTGAGCTGCGGCCCCACCATATGACGAATGAACGCGTCGCTTAAGTAGATGAACGCGTCTTCCTCGGCAGCGTCCTCTTTCATCAGCGTACGAATGTACTTGAACTCGCTCGTCTCGCCGAGACGTTCGACTTTCGCGCCGTCTCGATCATTCCCCGCAATCGACGATAGTACACGTTCCAAACCAACGCGCGAGTTACTGCGCACATGTAAGTCGGGTCTCGGGTAGGCCGAAAACACATGCAGTTTGCGATCGGGCGTGGCCAAGTGAACGTAGTCGACATTCAAAAACTTACCGGTCGTGCGCTTGGCATTGGGATGATGCTCCTCGGCCTCGTTCAAGAAGCCGTTCATGCGAGCAGCGAACACCGCGGGCTGTTTGACCTGAAACAACAATGTGACATCGCTCCCTTCACGCACGTAAAGATCGCTGCCGGTCACGGCTACCCGCTCGACCACGAGATCGTAAAACGGCCGCATCAGAGGGTCGCTGCGAACCGCGATTTGCTCGCGCAACCGATCGCCGACGCGGCTGCGGGTCGCATCGTGAGTTGCTTGATTGAACAAATGCATCGACCACAGATCGCCGGTTTCGATCAACTCGAGCAGCTTGGTCAGCGAGCGCGTTTGCACAAAGTATTGATCGGCCGGAACCAATTTAGAAAGCGACGAGACCGCAGGGCTCTGCCCCTTAAGCATGCTGTCCCAAGGGTGGCTCTTGATCGTCGGGCCTCGCAGGTCGGCGGCCTTGACGATTTTTTGCGGACCGCGCGGCGGTCGCTCGCCGCGCATCGTGTCCAACTGCAAACTCTCCTGCACGGCCAATGCCCCGGTGAACATGTCGAACAAGTCGGCGGTTCTTCCTCGACTGTTCATCAATGTCGTCTGCGCACGAACACGACCGATTTGGTCTTCGACTTCCTTCAAATTCGCGGCGTTGGATTGGGCCAATTGCAGAGCGACGAATTGCAAGTACGTGTCGTGGCTATTCAGCGAAAGTTGCTCGCGCACTTCTTCGAGGGTCCAAGCTTGCAGCGAGGTTTTTTTAGCGGGTGCTTTGTTCAATAGAGCCTTCTGCGCATGACTTGCCGGTGCGCCAAAAAAGCCGATGAACCCAACCATCAGTCCAACGGCGAGCAAGCACTTCAGAGAACTCGAATAAATTTGAGAAGCAGATAACATGCAGATTCTCCAAAAGAATGCTCGATCTTACCGCAGCCACGCCGGAGCGGCCCCGATAATGAGCTTACCAACAAGAATCGCCGAAAGTTTCAGCAAACGGTTGGCCTTCGCCGCCGCGGTAGCATGGACCGTATCACTTGGCGGCGCGAGACACCGATCGAGTTGCCGTTCGCTGCATGAATGTTGCCAACGAAACTACGATCAGCGTGCCCAACAGTCCTGCCAAAGCCGTTGCCGGCAGGGGCGAGCCAACGCCCGGCATTTCATAATCACTCAACATCGACTCGATCGGCAACAGCGATTGCGGTTCGACATTTGCCGCCAGCGGATCGACGATACTTTCTAGCCCGTCGGGCGCGGACGACGCCAAGGGAGATATCAAGACTGAGATCCCCACTGCAATGGCAAGTAATGTCCAACGGGCACGACCTGCCGAACTTTCACGCGACAATTCGCGATCTTGTTCATGGTCCGTAGCGACACCATTCGAGCGAGCATCTGCCAACAGTCCCGGCACTAGTTGATAAATCAGCCCGACGGCACCTGCGGTCAGCAAACCTTCGCTCAGCCCAATCAATACATGAATGCCCAGCATTCCACTGAGTACCTCGGCCAACAGAAACTTTCCCGCAATTGCCATCTGCAGCGAGCCGGCCAGCGCGGCGACGACAACCGTTGTCCAACCGGCCACGGCGGCCGATAACGGAACGCCCATGCTATCATTCATTTTTGCAAACAGCGCTCGGCACTGCTGATAGACATACCCGCCTCCGACGGCACCGATGACTCCCATATTGAAGATATTCGCACCGAGCGCGGCGATGCCCCCGTCGCCGAAGATCAACGCTTGAACGGACAGCACCAGTGCGATCGATAGCAGCCCTGCCCACGGGCCAAGCAAAACGGCCGCTAACGTACCGCCGATTAAGTGACCCGACGTGCCCGCAGCGATCGGAAAGTTGACCATCTGCGCGGCGAAGATCGCGGCACTGACTGCTCCAAGCATCTGCAAGCGTCCGTTCGATTCGTGTTTCAGTTGACGCACGCCATACGCGATTGCTGCGCCCGAGATGATCGCAGTCGCCGCACAGGTGGTCGGGTCGAGATAATGATCGGGCAGATGCATAAAAATGGGGGTCAGGGATCAGGGGCAGAAGTTGGGGATTCCGTTGTTTGGCGTTAACGGGCGATTGAATTCCACGTCGGGTGCCTGTGTTTTGAGCAGCATAACACAGATTAGGTTGATCGAGAATCCAGGCGACGCCCAACACAAGCCCGAAGCGCAAGCGAGTGATTTGACCGTGACGTAATTCACTTGCCGGCGCGTCGAGCTTGTAAAGTTTCGGCACCGCCGTGGCTATGTTATGCTGTCGAAACACAGGCAAGCGGGCACGTAGGTCGGGCTTTAGCCTGACAGAACTTTCAGATCGTCACCCAAACCCGATCGATCCTCGCGTCAGGCTAATGCCTAACCTACTAACAGACGGAGCGAACCGTGATTGTCGGAGTTCCCAAAGAAGTCAAACGCGATGAGTATCGCGTTGCCATGCTACCGGTCGGGGTCGAAGAACTGGTCCGCGCCGGACATACGGTCCTAGTCGAACGCGACGCAGGCGTCGGCTCCGGGCTGGCCGATAAAATCTACGAAGAAGCCGGCGCTCGACTCGTTGACACCGCGGCCGAACTGTTTGCCACGGCCGACCTGATCGTTAAAGTCAAAGAGCCGCAAGCCGGCGAATTGTCGATGCTGCGACCTGGGCAGATTCTATTCACCTACTTTCACTTCGCGGCGGATCGCTCGCTGACCGAAAAATTTCTGGCGACCGGCGCGGCGGCCGTGGCGTATGAAACCTTGCGCGACGATGCCGGTCGATTGCCGCTGCTCACGCCGATGAGCGAAGTCGCCGGTCGCATGAGCATTCAAGAAGGGGCCAAATACCTCGAACGGCCGCAGATGGGACGGGGCATTCTGCTGGGGGGCGTGCCCGGCGTTGCGCCGGCGAATATCACGATTCTCGGCGGTGGAGTGGTCGGTGCCAATGCCGCCAAGGTCGCCGCCGGGTTCGGAGCCAACGTGGGGTTGCTCGATATCAACATGGATCGGCTGCGCTACCTCGACGACGTGACGCCGGCCAATGTCGATGTGTTGTTCAGCGACCGCCATACCGTGCGCGAGCAGTTGTCGCGGGCCGACTTGGTGATCGGTGCGGTGCTGATTCCTGGTGCCAAGGCTCCGCGGTTGATCGAGCGATCGGATCTTAAGCTAATGAAGCCGGGCAGCGTGATCATCGACGTGGCGATCGATCAAGGGGGCTGCGTAGAAACTAGCCGGCCGACCACGCATAGCGAGCCGACCTATATCGTCGACGAGGTGCTGCATTATTGCGTGACCAACATGCCCGGCGCGGTGGGCCGCACCAGCACCTATGCACTGTGCAACGTGACGCTGCCGTGGGTGTTGCAACTTGCCAATCGCGGCATTGCAAAAGCAGCAGACGAGCTGCGTCCAGTCGCCCGTGCGATCAACATCATCGACAATGAAGTGACCAACCGCGCGGTGGCCGAGACGTTTGGGATGCAGTACAGCCCACGATTCGCTGCGGCAGGTTGACGGGCCAAAAAAAGCTAACCACAGAACACAGAGGACACGGAGACGCCCAAAATGGACGGAAGCACTTCGGAGATAAACATTCAAGGCCCAGTGATTGCTGAACGTCGACTTGCCGCGATGCTGCCTAATGGAGAGCGTCGCGAAATTTGGGCAAAGGTTGCCATTTACGAACCGATCGAACCAAATTTGTTTCAGTCCGGTTATAGGGTGTATTGGAAGACTTTAGTCAGCAACTGGGATGGCGGTTCCTTATCATTCGTCGATAAGTATGGCCAGGAGGAAGATACCCCGGGATACGATTCTTTTATGAGTCTTCTCTCGGCAATGAAGCTCGGGCGGTCCATGATGCTCCTCGTTCCATCAACGGTCAAATTATTCTGGCTGCCCAATCCCGTGACAGGACATATTGAAGAGTTTGACGATGAATTTGAT
>JAYTAU010000770.1:0-2447 GCA_043737375.1 Planctomycetia bacterium | reverse complement strand
AAACCGACTCAGGCTACGGACTACACCTACGACGACGTTTATTGGTGCATCATCGTCACCGTGTTGACCGCGGCCATTCTCAGTACGGGCAAGTACGGACTAGTACAGACGATCGCGACTTTTTTAGTGGTCAGTTTTACCGCGGTCACGGTGTTCAACGTCTTCGTCATGCAAACGCATGCACAGTCGGCGATTCGCTGGGAGGAATTCATCGAAGGGCTGTCGTTTCAACTTCCCGAAGCGGTGGGTGGACGTACGCCGATTGCCACCGCGTTGGCAACGTTTGGAATTATCGGCGTGGGCGCGGCCGAATTGATTGCCTACCCCTACTGGTGCCTCGAAAAAGGCTACGCCCGCTCGACCGGCCCGCGCGATGATACCGAATCGTGGGCGCACCGCGCCCGCGGCTGGATGCACGTCATGCACTGGGATGCCTGGTGCTCGATGATTGTCTATACCTTCGCCACGATCGCGTTTTATATGCTGGGCGCTGGGATTCTGCATCGCCGTGGGTTGAACCCGTCGAACGATCGATTGGTGCATACGCTGTCGCAAATGTACGACGTGGTGTTTGGCCACTGGGCCGTGCCGGTGTTTTTGTTCGGGGCCTGCACCGTGTTGTTTTCGACGTTCTTCGTCGCCAATGCCGGCAACGCGCGAATCGCCGCCGACGCGATTCGCGTATACAAAATCGGCGGGCATACCGAAGCGGATCGCAAATGGTGGGTCCGCGTGCTATGCGTCGTGCTGCCGTTTTCGGCGCTGACGATTTATCTGTTGTCGAACAAGTCGCCGGTGACTTTGGTCATGCTCAGCGGTCTGGCGCAAGCCGTGATGTTGCCCATGCTGGGCGGGGCGGCTTTGTTTTTTCGCTATCGCCGCTGCGATAGCCGAGTCTGCCCAAGGCGGCTATGGGATCTGCTGCTGTGGCTGTCGTTTGTGGGGATGTTGATCTCGGGCACCTGGGGCGTGATCACGCATTTGCAGAAGTTACTGTGACATGCCTCGACGCTTGAAATCAGGCCGGCGTTTCGTGTAGCCTGATGGGTGTGAAATTCTAAACGGATGATATTAATCAGAAACGTAGGTCAGTCTTTGGCCTGGCCAACGTGCGCGCGACTGTTTCTCAAACGGGTTGGATGTCAGGTTAAGAGGGGCTATCAATCATCATCTCAACCCGAAGCGTCAGTGAGGTGCGATCATACATTGCCGCATTTCCTCGCTGACGCTTCGAGATTGATGTCCGGCTAAAGACTAGCCAACGGAATTGAAACACAAATGGGCGCTATTTGCGGAATAAATCCGGAGCTTTCAATCAGCTACGAAAGTCGGAAGTACAAAATGGCATTCGATTTACAGAAAGATTTGCCGGCGAAGTGCGGTCGATTTATTCCGCATTTTCGGGAATTTGTGACATGTCGCGGAATAATGCCAAATCGACGTGAACTTCGAAGCTGGGGGCGCCGGCTCCAGGAATTAAATTCGATTCAATCGACAGAGATTTCCAAATATTGCCGGTGTGCTTATGGAATCCATCGAATTGAGTGACCGCCGGTTGAGCATTTCAAACGGACAGACTCTACAATATTCGTGAAACAAAAGAAACAAAACGGAGTTGCCCGTCGTTGAATCCTCTGCGTCGCTATCTCCTGTTACTCGCTCCGTTGCCCATCGTGGCGACGTCGTTCGCCGTTTCGGATTGGTACAAATCCAACGCCGACGAGCCGATCGTGCGCAACGAAGCGCAGGTGCAGCTTGCCTTGGCAGGTGCTCCGGCAAAAACTAATAACGCCCGAATACCTGCGGTCAAGCAGCCGCCTGCTCGAAAGGACCTGCTGTTGAACGAGGCCGTCGCACGCACCGGCAAGCTGGCTGCCGACCGCTTGGGCAGCGACTGTTCTGTGCTGGTGCGGCCGCCGTTCGTGATCGCCGGCGACCTGAGCGAACGCGAACTGGAGCGCTGGCATTCGCAGACCATCGCGCCGGCCGCGCGGGCCATGGCCGAATCGTTTTTTACCGTTCAACCCTCCGAGCCGATCATCGTGTTGTTGTTCAGCGGCGAGAAAAGCTACAACACGTATGCCAAAAGCCTGTACGGCGACGAAGGGATTTCGGTCTACGGCTATTACAAGCCAGGTAAGCGCGCGTTGGTGATGAACATCGCCACCGGCGGCGGCACGTTGGTACACGAACTGACGCACGCACTGATGGATTTCGACTTTCCCAAAGTGCCGGATTGGTTCAACGAGGGCTTGGCCTCGCTATACGAACAATGCCGATTTGTCGACGATCAAGATCGTCACCGCATCGAAGGGCTAATCAACTGGCGGCTGCCGCGTTTGCAACAAGCCATCCGCGAAAAGAAGCTGCGATCGCTCGACGACCTGATGACCGCCGGCGACTTTCGCACCAACAACATGGGCTTGAATTACGCCCAAGCCCGATAC
>JAYTAU010000769.1:0-6143 GCA_043737375.1 Planctomycetia bacterium | reverse complement strand
TTTCGCGGCACGCTCGCCGAAATCAACGCGGCCCTCTCGACCGTCCGCTTCGATCCAACTGCCAATTTCACCGGCGCTGCCTCGATTGCCGTCGATGTTAACGATCAGGGCAACACCGGCACCGGCGGCGCAAAAACCGATACCGCAAACATCGACATCAACGTCGGAGCCGAGAACGACGCCCCCGTCATTACGGTGCCCGGGGTGCAGAACATCAGCGAGGACTCCGCACCGGTCGCTTTTAGCGGTGCCAATCTGATTAGCATTGCCGACGACGCAACCAGCGGCACGTTGATCGTCGACATCACGACGACCAACGGCAATTTTAGACTGAACCCGGGCGCGGTGGCCGGCGTGACTTTTTTGGCCGGCACGACCGACAATAGCAAACATTTGCGGTTCGAAGGCACGCTCGCACAAATCAATGCGGCCTTGGCCGGATCGAGCTACGATTCGGACCTGAATTTCAACGGCCCCGATCTGATTTCGATCGCGGTCGATGACCAAGGAAACACCGGTCTCGGCGGCGCACTGACGGATCTGAAATCGATCGCTGTCGTGATTTCGCCGGTCAACGATGCGCCGATTGTAACCGCCGACCTGACCCAAACGGTCAACGAGGGCCAGCTCATCACCTTCGCGGGCATCAACGCCATTTCGATCGCCGACATCGATAGCGCAACGTTGAACGTGACGATCGACGTCGTGCCGACGACGGCACACGCCGCAGGCGCGAGGTTTTTCCTGAGCAGTTTTCCGGCGGGCCTTACAATCAACGGCAATGGCACCGCGCTGTTGACGCTGAGCGGCACATTGGCCGACATCAACACGGCTTTGGCCGGCAGCCAGTTGCTGGCGCAGGACGACGGTGCCTTGCAAGTCACGATCACGGTCGACGATGGATTCGGATTGGTCAATCCGACCATGAACGTCACGGTCGACAACGTCGCACCGATCGTTGCGTTAGTTCCCTCCGGCCCCATGTTGGAAGGTCAACTCAATCAAATTACGGCAGTCATCACCGATTTCGACTACGACACGTTCACGCAAACCGGGGTCACGCTGCAATGGTCGGTCGTACGCGGCGGCGCTACCATCGCCGCCGGCGTGGGGTCGATCATAACCTTCTTTGCGATCAACGACGGCACCTACACGCTGAATATGCTTGCCACGGACGACGACGCCGGTGTTACCGTTCGGCTCGATCCGATCATCGTCAGCAATGTCGCGCCGGTGATTAACCTGATCGATGCGCTGCCGGTGAATACGTTGCGGACCACGTTCGTCACGCTCAACGTGTTTGATCCCGGCGCGGACGACATCACCGTGACTTACCTGTGGGGCGATCCCGTGCGGCCCAGCCAAACGGTGACTTACCTGTTCAGCGGAGGTACGATGCGCGTACTCGGCCCGCAGTCGCACGAGTACGTCGTCGCACCGAACCCGGCCGATCCGCTGGCCCCGATTCCAATCACGGTCATCGTCAGCGACGGCACCGACTCCGTCAGTCAATCATTCGAAGTTCAAGTCACCGGTCGCGGGCTTCCCTCGGGCAATCCGATACCGATTCAGGTCATTGCCGACATTCGCATCGTCGAGACCAACTTCAACGAAACGCGTCAACAAATCGATTCGGTGACTCAGCCGGTCACTCAGCCGATCGATGCGGATGTCTCGCGCGACGACAGCGGCGAGTCGGAACCGCGTAAATTGGTGCTGCGAATCGTCTCGATCGACGGCGAGAGCGAAGACTTCGTGTTGCCTGACGAGGCCTTGGCCGATCTGCCCAAGTACTTCCGCACCAAACGTTTTCCCGACGGACATTATCGCGTTTATCTAATTCAAGGCGGCACCGCGCGGTTGGTCATCGACACCTATATTCGACGCGGCAAGCTGGTCGATCCTGGTGACGAGACCGACGCCTTGGGTGATCGCCCCCCTGCGCAGCAAGAGGCCGCACCCAAGTCGCCCGAAACGAACGACAAGGAGAACGTAGTTCCGGCTAACGAGTTGCCGATTCCCGACGGTTCCAACAAACCGGGCGAAACCGGCCCAAGGCTGCAATCGTCGAATCGCAATTTCGACCAAACTTACTTCGTCGCTGAAAATTACACCGGGCGTATTGAGGTGGAACTTGATGCGGCGTACATGGAGACTCCAAACGGAGAAAACTGGACCCGCGCTGAATTGATGACCGGCAGCGAAAGCCGGCAGGCGGCAATCACGCGGGCCCTGTTAACCGGCGCTTTGATGGCGGGCGCGGTGACGGCCGGCCGCCGGACTTGGGCGGAGCAAGTCGATGAATCGCTGGCCAAACAACCGCCGGCGTTGGGTAAGTTGTCGCGTATTCGTCGGCAGTTGATCCAGAAACAAACCGGCCGCAAATAACCGCGAATTAACGCAAATAATTTCGTCGCTGATTTGCGTTCAATCGCGGCAGTTTATCAATTTCGTTCGCGAAGGGATTCCACGATGTCAGCCTGTCCATTCTGTCAGACCGATCTGAACGGCGGATTGCGCGAAGGTTGTTGCCCCAACTGCAACAGCTTACTGGAGTGGCGCGAAGAGTCCGCGACGCCGGGCGACGCCACTGCGCCATTGACCGGAGCCGGATTTTACGGCCAAGCATCGGCTGCGGGCCGATATTCCGACCAGCCTGCGGGCAGGCAATCGCCGGTCGAAAGCCGTGAGTCACCATCCGACTCGGTCGCAAAGCTTCGCATGACGCTGGCGCAGATCGTGCGTCGCGGCCATGAAGATCCGGACGCCGACGGGCCCCGAGCCGTCGGGGCGCTCATGCCGCATTCGTCCACGATTTCGCCGTCGTCGTCGAATCTGACCATTGAAATGCCCTATGCCGGCGGCATTGCACTCGATCCCGCCTATTCGAACGCCACGGCGGGAAACGAAGCGAACGGCGCCACCTTTCAAGCTTCGGTCGTTCCCAAAAACTACGGCCAGCAGTCGGCTTGGCCGCCGCTGGTCGGGTCCGACCCTTATCCGCCGCGCGGTTCCATCGCACACGATGATTCGCCGGACGCGGATCAGTCGGCGTCGGACTCGACGCGGACCATCGACAGCTTTATCGTGCCGTCGATGCGCGGGATGCCGCGCGACGACAATCGCGCTGCCGACGGGAATCGTGACGCCGCTAGCGCGCCCCGTGATGGATCGACGGAGCCGGCAGGAAGCAACGAGCATGTGACGTTCGATGAGCGACGGTTGGCCGCGACGATGGACTCCGGCCAGTTCACGCGAAACGAGACGGATCGAATTGCCGGAATTTGGCGGGGCACTTACTCGCCCAGCACCACGCCCCGCATGACCATCAAGGGGGCCGACGACGAAGTCGCCTCGCTGCGCGATTCGCGGCTGGTCATCAAATCGCGGGCAGTCAAAGAAACCGACGGCACGACGCGTACCGGCGCGGACTATGAACTTCTGGACGTGATCGGCGAAGGTGGCGTGGGCGTGGTTTATTCGGCCCGGCAAGCCTCGATCGATCGCAACGTCGCGGTCAAGATGCTCAAGCCGGCCGGGGCGGCCAACGCCGATCAACGCGAAAAATTTCTTAGCGAAGCGGTCGTCACCGGCGACCTCGATCACCCGAATATCGTACCGATTTACGATCTGGGCACGAACGAAGCCGGTGCGCTGTTCTACTCGATGAAGCGCGTGCAAGGCACGCCCTGGGTCGGTGTCATCACGACGAAATCGCTGGCCGAGAATCTCGAAACTTTGATGAAGGTGGCCGATGCCGTCGGTTTTGCGCATTCGCGCGGAGTCATCCATCGCGACCTCAAGCCCGAGAACGTGATGCTGGGCGAGTTCGGCGAAGTGCTGGTGATGGACTGGGGGCTCGCCATGTCGACCCCCGAATTTCGCAAATCCGCCAGCATCACTCAGTCCGGCAGTATGGGGGGTACGCCGGCCTACATGGCACCGGAAATGGCGACCGGACCGATCGATAGCGTCACGCCGCTGGCCGACATTTATCTGTTGGGCGCGATTCTGTATGAGATCATCACCGGTCAGCCGCCGCACACCGGCAAGAACGTGATGAATTGTTTGTTCGCCGCCGCACGCAATGAGATTCAGCCGACGACCCATGCGGGCGAACTGCTCGACATCGCCATGCGATCGATGTCGACCAATCCGGATAAGCGACCCAAGTCGGCACGCGATTTCCAGAACCTGATTCGCGAATATCAATCCCACAGCGAAAGCATCACGCTGTCGAATCGTGCCGAACAAGATCTGCTTGAAGCCGAGGCCGCCAACGACTACCAGGCGTTTTCGCGCGCGTTGTTCGGATTTCAAGAAGCCGCCGCGCTGTGGGATGGAAATACGCGGGCGATGGCGGGCGTTTCGGATGCCAAGCTGGCCTATGCGCGCAGTGCGACGGACAAGGGCGACTTCGATCTGGCGACGTCGCTGCTAGAGCCGAGCGACGCCAAGCACCAAATCTTGCTCAAGCAGGTGACCGCGGCTCAACAGGAACGCAGCCTGCGCCAACAACGCTTACGCAATACCAAGCGCATGGCGTTGACCCTCGCGGCGTCAATGTTGTTGGTCATCACGGCCGCATTGTTTTGGGTTTCGCATTTGTACGGAATTGCCGAGAACGAAGCCGAAATTGCCCGCGAACAGACCGTCGAGGCCGACGATGCTCGCAAAGACGCGCTGGTCGAAAAGAAAAAAGCCGAGACCAACGAAGAACTTGCGCGCAACGAGCAGGCTCGCGCGATAGCGGCTTCGGAGGCAGCGATCCTAGCCAAGACTGCCGCCGAAACGGCCAAGGCAGCGGCCGAAACCGCCAAGAGTGCCGAGGAATACGCGGCCTATATCGCGCGCATCGGCTTGGCCGCGGCCAAAGTCGAAGAAAACGCGTTCGGCGAGGTCGATAACCTGCTGGCCGAATGCAATGCAAACTTACGCAATTGGGAATGGGGACGCCTGAAGTATTTGTGCGGTCGCGCGCTGCGTTCGTTCGACGCCGGCGGCGCGATCGAATCAGTCTCGCTCAGTAAAGACGGCCAGCGCTTCGTCACCGGCGGGCTCGACGGAAGAGTCCGTGTCTGGAATACCGAAAACAATCAGCAACCGCTGGCCGAATTCGACTACGGCGGTTCGTACGTGCATGCCGTTGCGTATTCACCCGACGGAATTCACGTAGCCGCGGGCGGAAACGACCAGCGCGGCGGCTACATCAAAATTTGGAATCTTGAGACGCAGAAACTGGAGCAAGTCTTGCGCGGGCACACCGACTCGGTGCTCTCGGTGACCTACAGCAAAGATGGCTCGCAGATTTTATCGGCCGGTTACGACCACACCGCGCGACTATGGAACGCAGCGACCGGCGATTTGTTGCGAACGCTCGAAGGCCACACCTACTGGGTTTGGTCGGCCAAATTTTCGCCCGACGAAAAGCACGTCGTGACCGCCAGCCAAGATGGTACTTGCATCGTGTGGTCGCTCGCGGCACCGGCACAAGCGGGCCGCGCCGCGAAGCAAAGCCTGGCCTTGTTCACCGGGCACCAAGCGCCGGTGTATTCGGCCGCGTTCTCGCCCGACGGCGAGTCGATTGTCAGCGGCGGTTACGATCGGCGTGTGCTATTGTGGAAGCGCGATCAAGCCCGGCCGTTCGCCTTCGACGAACTTGTCGAAAACAAGCCGGCTTTCGAACCGCAATTCCGAACGTTCGAAGGGCACGCCGCGCCGGTTCGCAGCGTGCAGTTCTCGACCGAAGCGGCGCGTCCGGTGATTGTCAGCGGCAGTCACGACAACACGATCAAAATTTGGCATGTCGAAAGCGGTCGTACGATTCAAACCCTGCGCGGTCATGCCGGTTGGGTTCGCAGTTGCGATGTGGCTCAAGCGGGTTCGCGGGTCCTCTCGGGCAGCCAAGATCAGCAAGCCAAGCTCTGGAATCTCGAAGGCTACGAAGAGATTCGCGTGCTGCAAGGGCGCGTGCTCGAAGGTCATGCCGATGCGATTCTAGCCGCCACGTTTTCACGCAATGGTCAGCAAATTGTCACGGCCAGCCGCGACCGCACCGCCAAAACCTGGGACTTTGGCTCGGGTAAAGCATTGCAGACTTTTAATGAAGGGCACGAGTTTTAGGTGTCGAATGCCGCGTTTCT
>JAYTAU010000768.1:0-15028 GCA_043737375.1 Planctomycetia bacterium | reverse complement strand
GGCGCCGCCGAGATTCTCTTCGACAAACTCATACGAACGAACCAGCGGACTGCCGGCGCGAAAGTTCTTGGTAAAGTCGCTCTCGATCTGCAGCCGCAAACTGCCCAGTACTGCGAGCACCGTGATCGCGATCGCCGCGATACCCCACGGCCACGGGTGGCGCTCGATTGTATCGACCGAACGATATAGCCCCCAATCCAAGCGATCCTCGCCCCACGAGCGTTTAGGATCCGCATCAAACCGCCCCAACAGCACCAAGCCCGGCACCAGTAGCATGATGCTCAACAGCACCAGCGACAGCCCGATGGCAGTCATTGCGCCGAAGTCTTGCACCGGTCCCACTCGCGCCAATAACAGCGAACTGCAGCCGACGGTGTCGGTCAGACATGCCGAGAAGATCGGCCCGGCCAAGGCAATGCCCGCGGCGCGTAGCGCGTCGATCGGCGCGCGGCCCAGCGAGCGTTGCTCGCGAAACGTGACGATCAGATGCATGACCGTCGCCACGCCGACGATCGTAATGATGGCCGAGAGCATCGAGCTGACCATGCTCAATCGCAGATCGAACCAAACCAGTATCGCCTGCGTCAGCCAGAGCGTGAGTTGCACCACGGCGATCGGCACCAGCACCCAACGCAGCGAGCGGAAACAAAGCACGATGGTCAGCATCAATAGCACGGTCGACGTGCCCATCAGAATGCGACCGTCGGCTTCGAGGTAGCGAAAGCCGTCGACGATCATCACCGGCTCGCCGGCTAACATACCCGACGCTTGCGTTTCGATGATCGCGCGCAGGGCGTCGACCGTTTCGGCACGCAGCACCGAAGTCTCTTGTTTCGGTTGCAAGATGCAGACCACGGCCACGGTCCGCCGATCGGCGCCAATCGTGTAACCTTCGAACAGTTCCAACAGCTGCGGAGCATTGGCGATTTGCGCCCCCAATGGCGTGCTGGACAAACTTTGCGCCGCGGCCACGCCGGGCACCGCCGCCAACTGCGCAGTCAGATCGGCCAGTCGCGCCATGCCGTCGGCAGTTAGCACTTGCGCGTCATCAAACACTGCCAGCACGATCTCGTTGCCGCCGAACGTACGATTGAGCTGTTTGAGCGGCACGAGCAGCGGGTCGCTCGGCGCGAACATGTTCTCGATCGACTGGTCGAACTGCACTTGCCGCGCGGGCAAGTATGCCGCCGCCGCCAGTAGCAGCCCGGTGATCAGCAGCGGCAAGCGCCATTGGATCAGCCGGTCGACGAGCGTGGTGGTGAGTTGACGACGTGCCAATGTAAAATGGCTCGGGGACAGGGATCAGGGGACGGAGGAATTGGGAAGTTGGATGTGGGATGTAGAAACCAACGACGAACATCGCGCTAACAACGGACAACTGACCACGAACGACTGACGTTGCTGAATCATAGCCGTTGACCCGCGCTTCGCCGATGGGGCGGGCCGGCGACCCGTCGGCGTCGGAGGCGCCTCCTACAGCGCTACGTCAGCGACGACTCCTACAGTTCCACGTCGGCGACGCCTCCTACATTTCGCAAAGATTTGCTACGCTAGCTGGTTATGACAGCTCCTGCGATCAAATACTTGGCGTTCGATATCGAAAGCGTCGCCGACGATGTGCTGGTGGCCAAGCTGCGCTACCCGGGCGAGTCGCTCGCCCCGCGCGCGGCCGTACGGCGCTATCGCGACGAACTGATGGAGAAGTTCGAGAGTGATTTTATTCCGTACACGTTTCAGTTTCCGGTGAGTGTGGCGGTCGCTAAGATCGCGGCCGACTATCGCTTGATCGACTTGGTGCTGTTGGACGAGCCGCAGTTTCGCCCGCACGTGATCACAGATAATTTCTGGCGCGGCTGGGAGCATTATCGCCGGCCGACGTTGGTCAGTTTCAACGGCCGCGGCTTCGACATTCCGCTGCTGGAACTTTCGGCGTTTCGATACGGCGTGAGCGTGCCGGGCTGGTTCAGTCAGGCGCAAAAAACTTATGACCAGCCCCGGAACCGCTACAACACCGCGGCGCATTTGGACCTGTACGAACTGCTGACCAACTTCGGCAGCGCGCGATTCACCGGCGGGCTGAACCTGGCCGCCAATCTGTTGGGCAAGCCCGGCAAGATGGACGTGCAAGGGCACATGGTTCAGGACATGTACGACGCGGGCCGCCTGGCCGAGATCAACGACTACTGCCGCTGCGACGTGTTGGACACGTACTTTGTTTTCTTGCGGACGCGCGTGATGACCGGCGAATTGACGATCGACGCGGAGCAGCAGATCATCGCCGAGACGAAAACCTGGATCGAGCAGCGCGCCGCCGCGACACCGGTCTATGAGAAATACTTAAAGCAATGGGGCGATTGGGTGAATCCGTGGAGCGAGGGGTGAGGCTGGAGGCTTGGGGCTGGAGGCTGGAGAAGCGAGCAAAGAAATCCAGGCGAGCGGGAGCACGTCAGTGCCCCGAGTCTGGCGAGCGGGGTGCGTCAGCACCCTGTGGCGAGAAGTAAGAATCACCGCCGCCGTTCGACTACAATGCGACTATGGACATCAAGCCCTGCCGCCGCTCGTTCGCGTTTAGTCTGCGAACACTGATGATTCTGATTGCGGCATTCGCTGTCTGGCTCGGTTGGCAATTGAAGATCGTGCGGGATCGACGGGCGATGGTGATTTCGATTGAGCTAAACAATCAAGGTTGGTGTTTGCTGGGTTTGGATGGAAAACTCCCGTTGACTCGACGACTTTTGGGTGATCAATGCGTTGTCGCAATTCAACTCGCATCGGACTATGTCGAACATGACTTGAATGAAGTCCAGGCGAGGTTTCCCGAAGCGAGCGTCTGGCGGAACCCTTGTGGCCCGCCGTGATAACAAGCAAAATTCGCCGACGGCGATCGACTATAATAAGAGCATGAACATCATGTCTCGCCGCCGCGGGTTTGCGTTTAGTCTGCGTACGTTGTTTGTGTTGACCGCGATATTCGCCGTTTGGCTCGGCTGGCAGATGAAATTCGTCCGCGACCGGCAGGCGATGTTGACAGCGCTCGACGAAAAGTACAAAAGGTCGCCGAATTGGATCGACAATGAAGTCAATCGACTTCCCCTGATTCGGCGGCTTTTGGGCGATCGCTCCATCTTGTTCATCTTTTACCAGACCGAGCATCGCGAACTTGACTTGGCTGACGTCGAAGCGATGTTCCCCGAGGCGGGCGTCTTCGACTTCAATGTCGCTTGGGGAGAGCCCATCAATTTTCCCGAACCCAACATTTTTTGCGGTCCGATGAGTCAGCCCGATCCGCCGTCGATCCAAGGCTCGGACGGCGATTTGATTCACGAATAATAACTGATAATAACTAGCAAAATTCGACTTTGTCGCCGTTTTTGCTATGATGGAAATCCTTCCTGGGACTGCCGCACGCTGATTCAAGTTCGAACAATTTGCGTTCATTCGCGCGTATTCGCGGCCAATCCTTCCTGTCGTGTGTTTAGAATCGCGAGTTCTCAAATTGGTCGACCACGCAAAACAATTCGGCTTTGTGGCCGTCGCGCTGCCAATCTTCGTTACTGGCGTCGCGATAATCGCTCTGATATTGCCAAACGCGTTCGCCGCTGGCCCCCCGGCGAAGTCGGGGGCTAAAACAGAAGCAACTGCGTCGAACAAGGGCGAGGCTAAGCCGGCAAGCGCGGACAATCCGTCCGAAAAGAGTTTGGGCATCGTCTCGGAGAAGCAAAAAGAGCCCTCCCCGGAGCACGCAAAGTTCTTCGAAAATAAAGTCCGCCCGCTGCTCTCAGCCCGCTGCTTCAAGTGCCACGGACCCGATAAGCAAAACGCCGAACTGCGACTCGACTCGCTGGGCGGAATCATGAAAGGGGGCGAGTCGGGACCGGCGCTCGTTCGCGGCAAGCCCGACGATAGCAACATCATCGACGCGATCAACTTCGCCTCGTGGGAGATGCCTCCCAAAAACAAACTGCCGGCCGAAGAAATTCAGATCCTTACCGACTGGGTGAAGATGGGCGCGCCCTGGCCCGGCGCTAAACTGCCCAACAGCGACATCAGCAAAGACGCAGCCGCCGCTTCTAAAGAAAAGATCACCGACGAGGATCGTGCCTGGTGGTCGTATCAACCGGTCAAACGTCCGACCCCGCCGACGCTGACCGCGGCGACCAAGGACCCCCGCCGCGAACCGGTTGCCACTTGGAACAAAAACCCAATCGACCGCTTTATCTGGGCCAAGCTGCAAAGCGAGCAACTGCAGCCATCGCCGCAGGCCGATCCGGCCACGTTGATTCGCCGCGCGTACTTCGACTTGGTCGGCCTGCCCCCTTCGACCGAAGAAGTGACCGCGTTCGTCGCCGAGAGTGCCGATGCAAGCAACGCCGCCGAAGCGTACGAGAAACTGATCGACCGGTTGTTGGCCAGCCCGCGATACGGCGAACGTTGGGGCAGGCATTGGCTCGACCTGGTGCGGTATGCCGAGTCGGACGGCTATCGGCAAGATGCATTCCGCGAGCACGCCTGGCACTATCGCGACTACGTCATCCGTTCGTTCAACGACGACAAACCGTACGACCGGTTCATCATGGAACAACTGGCCGGCGACGAAATCGACCCCGAAAATGCCGACGCGAAAATTGCCACCGGCTTCCTGCGTCACGGCATTTACGAATACAACCAGCGCGACGTCCGCCGTCAGGTCGCCGATATTGCCAACGAAGTCACCGACGTGACCGCCGACGTGTTTCTCGGCATGGGCATGGGCTGTGCCCGCTGCCACGACCACAAATTCGACCCGATTCTGCAGAAGGATTATTACCGGCTGCAAGCATTCTTTACACCCATGGTCTGGCGCGACTATCCACTGTTGCCCACTGCCGAACAACTGGCAGACTACAAAGCCAAGACAGCCGCCTGGGAACAAAACACCGTTGCCATTCGCGAAGAGATGGCCGCCATCGAGGCCCAGGCCGGGCCCGAAAGACCGGGCGGCGGGCTCGATAAATTTCCCGCAGAGATTCAACAGATTCTGCTCAAGCCGGCTGGTGGACGCACGCCACTCGAAGAACAGTTGGCCCAACTCGGCGGCCTGCAGATCAAAGTCACTCGGCCCGGCCTCAAGGGTGATCTCAAAAAACGTTATGAAGAACTGACGAAGCAACTGAACGACCCGACCACCAAGAAACCCAGCCCGTTGCCGATAGCGCTCGGCGCCGCCGATGTGGGTACTGAGTCACCTCCAACGACGATTTATGGCGCTCGCAAGCCCGAACCGCTCGAAGCCGGTTTTCCCGAAGTCATGGGAGGCGAAACTGCCGTGGCCGTTCCGCCCGCCGGCATCGCTTCGACCGGCCGACGCACGGCGCTGGCGCGCTGGATTGCCACGCGCGACAACCCGCTGACGGCGCGCGTGATGGTCAATCGTATTTGGCAGTATCACTTTGGTCGCGGGCTGGTCGCGACGTCGAGCGACTTCGGCCACTTGGGCGAGAAGCCTAGCCACCCCGAGCTGTTGGATTGGCTGGCCAGCGAATTCATCGAGCGCGGCTGGAGCATCAAACAATTGCACCGGCTGATGGTTACCTCGTCCGCTTATCGGCAAGCATCGTTGGGCACTGCGGAGCCGAGCAGTCCCACGTTTAACCCGGCGACTCAAGCTGCCTTGCTGAAAGATCCCGAGAACCGTTTGTTATGGCGTGCCAACTGTCGCCGCTTGGATGCCGAGCAAGTTCGCGATGCGGCGTTGGCCGTTACCGGCGAACTGGAAGCGGTCATGTTTGGACCCAGTGTGCCGACCACGCGCCCGCGTCGCAGTATCTACACCAAAACATTGCGTAATACGCGCGACTCGCTGTTGGAAGTTTTTGACGGGCCGGACGGGTATCTCAGCACGGCGCAGCGCAACAGCACGACGACTCCGACGCAGGCCTTGTTGATGGTCAACGGCGACTGGATGCTGGCGCGTGCCGAAGAACTAGCCGATCGCTTGTCGGCGATCGACCTGCCCGGCGACGCTGGTTCGGCCGATGCCGACTTGGTCGAAGCAGCGTTTCGCATGGTTTACGGACGCAAGCCGACTACGGGGCAACAGGCTGCGGCGGTCAGGTTTTTGTCCACGCAGCGTGAGCGTGCCGGCCGGCAAAAGATCGAATCCAAAGCCGCGGCCAAGCCCGGCCGCGTGGCGCAACGAATGCCGCACCGCGAGGGAAGCACCGCCATTTTCGAGCCCGGAACCGCCAACTCGGTACTGGGGGTGGCCGACAACAGCACGCTTCCGGCGGGCGACTTCACCATCGAAGCGTATGTGATGTTGCAGTCGCTATTTCCCGATGCGACCGTGCGAACCATTGCCGCGCAGTGGGGTAATCGCGAAGACTTGATCGGCTGGTCGCTGGGCGTCACCAGCGAAAAATCAAAATACAAACCACGTAACATCGTGCTGCAAATTCGCAGCGGCGAGCGCGATCGAACCACCGATTCATTGGTGTTGCCGGCCAATCTGCATCTCGAACTGAACAAGCCGTATTACGTCGCGGCTTCGGTCAGGGTGAGTGATCCGGACGATCGAAACGTCACGTTTTATCTCAAGGACTTGTCGGACAACGACGCGCCGCTGCTCATCTCGAAGAAGCCGCACAAGATTTCGCTCCCCTATCGCGGTAAAGCCCCGTTTACCATCGGCGGCTTGCAAGGCGACGCGCGCGGCTGGGACGGATTAATTGACGACGTACGATTGACGGCCTCGGCGCTTCCGCGCGAACGATTGCTGTACGAAGAAAACGATGTGGGCGACAAATGCGTCGGCTTTTGGCGGTTCGAAGAGACGCCCGGTTTCTTCGAGGACTCGGCAAAGCCAGGCAATCATTTATCGCATCACGGGGGCACGGCTTCGACGGCTGCCAAGCAAAGCGGCGGCAAAAAAATCGACGGCGCTTCGAAAACGGTGCTGACCGACTTCTGCCACGCACTGCTCAACTCGAACGAGTTTTTGTACGTCGACTGATCATCGAAGAATGGATTCACCACCGAGTCACAGAGGACACTGAGAATTAAATGGGGAAATCGGAATGGGGAGTGGGGAATGAAAGAACATTGACCGCTGACCGTCCCGAGCAAGTTTCACATGCCACTCATTCCCCATTTCCTCATCTCGGTGTCCTCGGTGACTCTGTGGTTCATCGAATTTGAAGTTCAATAGCATTATGATGACAAACGATTCCAACCGCCTGCCGCATCGTGTGCTGCCGCGAAATCGCCGAGAGTTTCTGGCGAACAGCGGCGCGGGTTTCGGCGCGCTGGCGCTGGCTCACCTGCTGGGCCAATCGTCCGCGCGGGCGGAAACGACCGGCGCAGAAGCGAATGGTCAAGCGATCAGCGCCAACCCGCTCGCCGCCAAAGCCGGCCATCACATCGCGCGGGCCAAGAACGTCATCTTCCTATTCATGGAAGGCGGCCCTAGCCATATCGACTTGTTCGACCCCAAGCCCAAGCTGAAAGAGCTGGCCGGTAAGCCTTTGCCCGACAGTTTCGGCAATGTGATCACCGCGATGGGCGAATCGCGCTCGCCGCTGTTGGCCGACCAACGCAAGTGGCAGCAACATGGCGAAAGCGGAATTTGGGTTTCCGACTGGCTGCCGCACACGGCTACATGTGTCGATGATATCGCCGTCATTCGATCGTGCTGGGCCGACGGCATCAATCACTCGGGCGGCGTGTGTCAAATGAACACCGGCAGCACGCTGGGCGGGCGGCCGTCGCTCGGTGCGTGGGTCACCTACGGCCTCGGCAGCGAAAATTCCAACCTGCCGGCGTTCGTCGTCATGCAAGACAATTCGAAAGAGGTCGTCAACGGTCCGCGCAATTGGGGATCGGGCTTTATGCCGGCCGTCTACCAAGGTACGCGGTTTCAAGGGGGTGAGACGCCCATTTCGAATTTGCGCACCCCGAGTGGCCTCACCGAACCGCGCCAAATCGGCAAGCTCGACTTTCTCAAGCAACTGAATCGCGAACATGCCGATTTGCGGCCCGAGCAGACCGAACTCGACGCGCGAATTCGCAATTATGAACTGGCGTTTCGGATGCAAGCCACGGCACCCGATGCGGTGAACCTGGCCGAAGAGAACGCCGAAACCCGCGAGTTGTACGGCGTCGATGACAAAGAGACGGCGTCGTTCGGCCGACTTTGTTTGCTCTCGCGCCGACTGGTCGAACGCGGGGTGCGATTCGTGCAGCTATATCATGGATCGGGCAGCGTGTGGGACGCACACAAGGGCATCGAAGCCAATCACTCCGGGCTGTGCAAGAGCATGGACAAGCCGGTCGCCGGTTTGCTGAAAGACCTCAAGCGTCGCGGGTTGCTCAACGAAACCCTGGTCATCTGGGGCGGAGAATTCGGCCGCACGCCCATGAGCGAAGCGGGCAACGGCCGCGATCATAACCCGTATGGCTTTACCATGTGGATGGCCGGCGGCGGTGTCAAGGGAGGTCAAACGATCGGCTCGACCGACGAAGTGGGTCTGCACGCAGTCGAGGACCGGTTGCACATTCACGACCTGCATGCGACGATTTTGCACATGCTGGGTATCGACCATATGAAGCTGATCTACAAGCACAAGGGCCGGCCCGAACGCCCGACCTTGAACGAGGGCGAAGCGTTTTTGAAAATCGCCGGCGCATAGCGTGGAGCGTTCGCCGGTAACCGCGGGGTCGTCGCCACCGTTTCGATCGTTACAGCCCACAGGCTGGGGTTTGCGATCCGCAACGGGCAATCGACTATCTTTCGATAACCGATTGCCCGTTAACCGCTTGTCAGATAACCGTTTGCATCGATCGGTTGCTTGGCCGACCCTTTCGCTTTCTGCTGTCGCTTCCGTGCCTGCGCATTTCGGTTTGTCAGTCTTTGAATTAAGATACAGCAGACCCCTATCCGGGCCGAAAGTACCTGGCAAAAGCCGGCGACACACTCCCTTCGCGAGTCAGATTCCCTGAATGTCCACCAGTGTCGATCAACCTGAGACGACGGTTACCCCTTCGGCTGCCGCGGCAAATGCTGCCGGTCTCGCGCCGCCGGCGGAATTGCTGCGCACGGTTATCGAACCCGCCTCGGGCTGGCAATTGCTCAACGTCCGCGAACTGTGGAAATATCGCGAGCTATTCGGCTTTTTGATCCTTCGCGATGTCAAGGTTCGCTACAAGCAAACCCTGCTGGGTGCCGCCTGGGCCGTGTTGCAGCCGGCCATGATGATGATCGTTTTTACGATCTTTTTCGGACGCATGGCCAATGTCTCGACCGGCGATGTGCCATACCCGCTGTTCGTTTATGCGGGCCTGTTGCCGTGGACGTTTTTCGCCACGGCGATCGCCAGTGCGGGCAACAGCGTCGTCGGCTCCGAACGTCTGATCACCAAGATTTACTTTCCGCGGCTCATCATCCCATTTGCTTCAGTGGGTGCGGCAGCGGTCGATTTTTGCGTGGCCTTGCTGCTGATGCTAGGGCTGATGGTCTGGTATCAGGTCGCGCCCGGCGTCGGGCTGTTGGTGGTACCGGTGATCATGCTATTGATTGCGATTGCCGCATTGGGCATCGGCACGTTGTTGGCGGCGCTGAATGTCGCGTACCGCGATTTCCGGTACGTGATCCCGTTTTTGCTGCAGTTGTGGATGTTCGCCACACCCACGATCTATTTGGTGCCCGATACGGCCGGTTCGGGCTGGTTTCAGTTCGCGTTAATGGCGAATCCTTTGACCTCGTTGGTCGAGGGGTTCCGGGCGGCCGTGCTGGATGAGCCGCTCCCCTGGTCGCAGATGGGCATTTCGACGCTGACGATTCTGGCGATGTTTTTGTTGGGCTGCTTCTACTTCCGGAAGGTGGAAGACAGTTTTGCCGACATCATTTAGGGGTCAGGAGTTAGGATTTAGGAGCTAGGGGCAGTGTTAAGGGGCGGACGAAAAATAACTTCCTCACAAAATCCTCTCCCTCTGGGAGAGGGTGGGGTGAGGGTCGGAAATATCGGGAAGTTATTTTTCGTTCGCCCCTAAGTAGTAGCTGATAGGACGACGAACGTCGTTCATCCTGTTTCATTCGTAATTCGTCCTTCGTAATTTCCCCTGATCCCTGACTCCTAATCCCCGACCCCTCAGCCGTGTCAGCGATCGTCGTCGAAAACTTGGGCAAGTCGTACCGTGTCAATCACGAGCAAGTTCGTGTTGGTTATCGCACGTTGCGCGAGAGCCTGGCTGGACTGGCATTGGCACCCATTCGCCGACTGCAAAACGGTGCCAACGGAGCGACCGAAGAGTTTTGGGCCCTCAAGGATGTGAATTTCGAGGTTCAACCGGGCGAAGTGATCGGGATCATCGGCCGCAACGGGGCGGGTAAGAGTACGCTCTTGAAAATTCTCTCGCGCATCACCAAACCGACGACCGGTCGTGTCACGCTCAACGGTCGCGTGGGGAGTTTGCTCGAGGTCGGCACCGGCTTTCATCCGGAGCTGACCGGCCGCGAGAATATCTACATGAACGGCAGCATCTTGGGGATGAGCCGCCGCGAAATAACGGCTAAGTTCGACGAGATTGTGGCGTTTGCCGAGATCGAGAAATTTTTGGACACGCCGGTCAAGCGCTACAGCAGTGGCATGTACGTGCGATTGGCGTTCGCGGTGGCCGCGCATCTGGAGCCGGAAATTCTAATCGTCGATGAAGTCCTGGCGGTGGGCGACGTGGCATTTCAGAAGAAATGTCTGGGCAAGATGGAAGACGTCGCCCGACACGGCCGCACAGTATTGTTTGTGAGCCATAACCTTGGGGCCGTGCAAAGATTATGCAAGTCGTGCATAGTGCTTGATCGTGGGGCGATTCGGTGTTTATCGGACTCAAAAACGGCTGTCGCGAACTATTTTGCGTTGACGGAAGATCAGCACTCAGCAAGTTTGGTTTCTCGATCTGACCGAATCGGTGACGGACGAGCGCGATTTGCCAACGTCCGCATTCTCAATTTACAGAATCAAACGGTTGCCACAGCTATTTCAGGCGAACCTATTATTTTTGAACTCGACTATCTCTGTTATGCAGTACTTGAGAATGCTGTTGCAGCAATTGGTTTAATCCATTCGACGTTAGGGCCGGTTGCTCAGCTGAATACTAGTTTTTTAGCCTATGAATTTTCGGGCAGCCCGCCGGGCGGCCGGTTGCGTTGTACGATCCCTCGTCTGTGTCTGAGCCCTGGACGATATCAAATTAATCTTGCATTGGTCGATTCGTCTCATCGTCATCATTTTGACCAAATCGAAGATGCGATGGTATTAGATGTCATCGAAGGCGATTTCTTTAAAACCGGTGCAAGAGCCAGTCCTTCAGTAGGCGTGTTGCTGATCGATCATGAGTGGTCTTCGTAATTCACATTCTCTCCCTGATGAAAGTTTGTTTATGTCGATCGCTGCTTCGGAGCTAGATACGTTGGTCGAGAATGATGGTGTCAATTGCCGGTCGGTCGAAAAATGTTATGCTTGCGCGAGCTTGGGCAAGTTAATCATCAAGGGCTTAGCCGATCGACTCTGCTCGGCGCCCGGCGTGTGGTCTCTTCGCGAATGTCGCAATCCTGACTGTCGATTGATCTGGCTCGATCCGATGCCTCATGAGAAGGACATCGACAAGTTGTATCGAGGGTACACCATCCACCATAGTGGAATGTCAGATCGGCACACAGGTGGTAACTTTTCTCGTCTCGGTTACGGATTACGATCGGCCGTCCGCGAGCGAGCTTTCGGTGCCATTCATGTTCCTCCGCTCGGTATCGCTGAAAATTTTGGTGCAAGTCTAGGAAAACTGTTTTGTTGGGTTCCGGCGGTCAGGAACATCGCCGGAGCCGGCGTACTCTGGGTAACTCGCCCTCCAGGTCAACCGTCATTGTTGGATGTAGGATGCGGAGCGGGTGGATATTTACACACCATGCAGCAGCATGGCTGGGACGTCATGGGAATCGAATTCGACGAGAAGGCTTCGCTGATCGGACGTGACCGTGGAATCGATATCAAGACCGGTACCGTCGAGTCAGTTGCGATAGCCGATCAAACCTTCGATCGAATCGTATTACAACACGTGATCGAGCATCTGCCTGATCCGCGACAAACATTGTTTAGATTGTCTAAACTCCTGAAGCCTGATGGACAACTAATCCTTATTGCTCCCAATACGGATAGCCTCGCTCGGCAATGGTTTCGCAAACACTGGTTAAGCTGGGATCCGCCGCGTCATTTATTTATGTACAATCGACACAATTTAAGCCAAATTGTCACGCAAGCAGGGCTGCGCATCAATCGATCGTTTACTTCCGGCCGTACGGCTAAATGGATTTGGGGCACTAGCAACTCGATTGTGCAGTATGGCCGTTGTCCAGATGGACGTATCATTCAGGAGAGTCGAGGATCGCGTTGGTTTGGCTCGTGTGTTAAAGCGATCGAGCAAGTGACGAGCGACTGGCTAGGCAAAGGCGAAGAACTGGTGATCATAGTGACTCCGCAGCGTACACACACTCAGGATTTACAATCTAAGTATTCGTGAATTCCTCAAAATGAACAAATCCGTTACCGTTGTCATCCCCACCTATAATGCTGGAAGATTTATTGCCGAGACCCTCGAGTCGGTGCTTACGCAAACCCTACTTCCAGGTGAAATTATCGTTGTCGATGACGCTTCGAACGACGATACCGTAGCGATTGTTCGAGCTATTGCCCGAACCGCCAAAGTACCTATTCAAATTCTTGTTCAACATATTGGCAGCGGCGGCCCAGCGGTTCCGCTGAATGTCGGCGTGGCTGCAGTAAAGAGCAAATACGTAGCATTACTCGACCACGATGATCGAATGCGACCTGAGAAGTTAGCCCGACAGGTCGCAGCGTTGGAAGCAAGCGACGCTAAGATGGTGTTCTCGGATTGCTATCTATTTTCGACCGACAACGACAGACTCTCGGCGGCGAGTGGCCGATCCAAGTTGAGCAAAGATCATATCTTGCGATTCCAAGTCAAACACCGCGCGGGCGAAAGTTTTTCCATAGTTCCTGCACATGTAATGCTTCAGGAACAATTGTTAAATGCAGGCATCGTCCAAAGCTGTAGCAACCTGCTCTTCCAACGAGATCTTTGGAAGCTTTACGGCCCATTTGATCCGGATTACACCGTCATTGCCGACTATATTTTTAAACTGAATGTTGCAATGGCTGCTGTTCCTACCGCGTTCATTTCCGACGTACTATTTGACAAACAATGCCACGACAACAACCTTTTTGATTCGACCGCACAAGCAATTGTATTTAAAGAAATTTACACGATCATATTCAATACAATACAGTTGTCACCGGAAAATACGATCCGCGATCAGGTGTTTTGGTCGCGGTTTCAAACTAAGGTATTAAACGATACGTATCTTTGGTGCGGTCGCGGCCATACAAAATTAGTAATATGGATTTATGCATCTTTCCTTCGGAACTTCGGCGCTTCCAGCAAGGCCTTGATGCATGCCGTCAAACTCTTTTACGCATTTGCTCGATATCGGATCGGAAGAGTATTGCGAGAAGTACGTGCCGCTTTCAGAAACTTAGCCGGGCGGCACAATTTAAGTATTTAGGTTCTGTGACACGCATTGTTTTAGTGTTCGTTTTCATGAATTATTACACTAGGGCGATTTCGGAAGCATGAGAATCGGTAGCTCCGTAATATTTTCTACAGACTAATACCGCGATGTGTATCACTGCTTCCGTCGTTATTCCAGCCTATAAAGCCGCTCCGTTTATCCAGGAAACGCTCGAAAGCGTGTTTCGGCAAACGCGGCTGCCGGCCGAGATCATCGTCGTCGATGACTGTTCGCCCGACGATACTTGCAATCTGGTCCGACAACTCGCCAAACATTCCCCCGTCGAATTGCGGCTGATTCAGCTCGAAAAAAATTCCGGCGGGCCGACGCTTCCCATGAATGTCGGCGTCGAAGCCGCGCGATCGCCGCTGATCGCCATGCTCGATCACGACGACCGCATGGCCGAGCGCCGCTTGGAAATCGGCCATGCCCAATTTCAGATCGCATCACCCGACACCGTTGCGCAACCAATCGGACCCGATCGTATCGGCCTGGCATTCGGTCAGCATGCGGTCATCGACTCCCACGGGGTTCAGCAACCTTTCAAAGCCGCAGCCTATACCCGTTTCTCGAACCAGGCCCGAATTTTCAGCGCGGCCGAAGCCTTTCGCGACCTGATCGGCATCGGCTACGGTTACGGCGGCGCGGGGGGCATGATGTTTCTGAAGGAGGCCTGGAACTCGGTCGGCGGTTTTCGGACCCAGTTTACGATTGTCTGGGATTACGACTTCGCCGTGCGAACCACGCGGGCCGGCTGGTCGGTTGCGTATACGCCCGAAATCTTATTTTATCACCGAGTGCATGCCGAGAATTTGGAGCAGGCGGATGGCGGTCGAAGGATCGGTCGAGAAGTGTTGCGAATGCTGCAGGAACTGTTCGGCGACGATCGACTTACGTCCGGCGACCACACCTTGCTGCGCGGCGCGATCGCCAATCGAGCCATCTTGGCCGCGCAAAACGAACGTCGTTTGGGGCAATTCGCCCAAGCTGCCGGGTACTATGGCTTGGCGCTGCGTCAGCGAACGGCCACTTGGCGGTCCCTGCGCGGCTTGGCTAAGCTACCACTGATGATGGCCGGCAGCCGCTTTCGATAGAACGGCGATCGACGACCGGCTAACGTTTCAACTCAGCTAAATCCGCCGGCGAAAAACGGAGGGTGGCTAACCGGGATTGAACCGGCAACCTCCAGTGCCACAAACTGGCGCTCTAACCAATTGAGCTATAGCCACCACGGAAACTGCGAGCAGATTTCGCCCGCGCGACACTCCAGATTATCAAGAATTGCGGCGGCGGCAACCCCTAAGCGCGGCAAGTTTGTTGTAAACCATTAGAAATGTCCTCTGTTTCTGACCGATAGAAATGTCCCCTTGAGTTTACTGGTTCCGCCGGGGAGTTGGACTGCGTAGCGCAGGG
>JAYTAU010000767.1:0-6155 GCA_043737375.1 Planctomycetia bacterium | reverse complement strand
AGTTCGCGCCGGCTTTCACTGCGCAATGCCAGTGCATCGGGCAATGCAAACGGTCGAGCTGGGGGGCACGGTGCGAATCAGCATCGGTGCGTTCACAGCTGCCGAAGAGATTGCCAAGGCAGTCGAGGCGATTCGAGAGATTGCCACAATGGAAGGCAATTTTTGAATTGTAAGCTGCCCTACCAAGTTTTGACGAACGAGATGCAAGATTGCGGGGCGGTTTAATCAAAAGGTCACTGGATGAACGATGCTCCTTGGTTCAAGGATGGACTGCGATTCGAGTGTTCGCAGTGCGGCGATTGTTGTACCGGCTCACCGGGCTATGTCTGGGTGAATAAGGCGGAAATTCAAGGCATCGCCGACAAGCTGCAGATGCCGGTTGCCGAGTTCGAGAAAAAATTTGTTCGCAAGGTCGGCGTGCGGCAGAGCCTGATCGAATACGATAACGGCGACTGTGTATTTTTTGGACCGGATCGCAAATGCACGGTCTACGAAGCCCGGCCAAGGCAGTGCCGCACCTGGCCCTTCTGGGATTCGAACATTCGCACCCCCGCCGATTGGGCTTACACCTGCGAAGTTTGCCCCGGCAGTGGAAAGGGCCAGATCGTCAGTATCGAGCAGATACTAGCACAATCGGCAGTCATCAAGCTTTAGCCGGTCCTGCAGTCGATCGGCGAGCGGCCAGAATTCTTTTCCGCCTGGGTAAAGTTTGCCGGTTGTAGTGACGATACTTAAGGCAACGGCTTTTTCAGCGAGATCGGCCGGCGATGCATATTGTTCGCTAAATCATTACTCAATAATGGTTTATGTTAAAACATTTGGCATCGGGCAATATTTATCGATAGTAAGTTCTTTGACAATTAGAAGTTAGGTAAAGATCACAACGGTTATAACCACCGTTGATGCTCTTAGTATCTAGATGGATGGAAGGCCTGAGCAACACGCTGGGACTCGCCATCTTTACTTGACACTAATGCTTATGCCACCTACACTTGGAGCATGAACAAGGGCTTGGCCAGCGGGCAAAATACAGGGCCTTGAACCCCAACTCTCTCTTACAGGAGACTTGCTGTCGTGACCAAGAAAGAGATAGTCAAAACGATTTCCGACGAGATTGGTCTGACACAACTCAAGACCAAAGAAATCGTTCAAAAAACGTTCGATGCCATCGTCGAAACCCTGGTCGAAGAGCGACGCATTGAGTTGCGAAACTTCGGCGTTTTCGAGGTCAAACAACGGGCTGCTCGCAAGGCGAGAAATCCTCGGACAGGCGACAAAGTGTATGTCCCCGAGAAATTCGTCGTAACCTTCAAGCCTGGTAAAGAGATGGAAGAAAAGGTTCGTGAATTGGAACGGCAAGCAGCCGTCCGATCGGGTGCCGTACAACCCATCAGCGAGCCGGCAGTTACAGAAATAGCGAACCCAGCCGTTCATCCGCCAGTCGGCGGGTCATTAAGCTAGCCGTCCTGCAATATTCGACGGTCTGCAACACCAATCAAATTCAGTGCTTAGAGTTCCTGATCGCAACGAAAGTGCATCAGTCGCAGCTCAGCCTCAATCGTTTTGTTTCAGAGGGACTGCCGGTGACTACGTGTCCCAACAATCATTAACAGGGTTGGTTGCTATGGGCGCAAATGCCGAGCTGCATTACTCTTCTGCAGATTATCTGTGCTGAAAATATCAAATTACTGAGCGCCCGATCGATTAGCGACGGGTTCTCAGCCACTTTTCATAAGCCATTCGGCAAGTTAGTTCTTACTTCATTCGAATGCCATTCATCGGCGTTGACATCACAAGTCCACGTTGTGGTGATCGGTCGGCGCGCACAATGTGCGTCGATTGCGTGCTATGGAACTGTCAAATTCAGGGAGGATTGTCATGCGCAGGCTTCTGTTGGCCGCGACCGTGCTAGTGTCGATGGGTCCCATGACGGGCTGCTTTTTGCCGGCATACTCCGGCGATCCGCAGCGTCGTGCCCAACAACTGCTCTGGACGTCGGATAACTTCACACAGATCAACGACGAGTGGGAACGCATTTGGTTCCTTGATCAGCCGTCGCATATGTCGATTTATCGCACACACGGCGGTATTTTGTAGTCGATACGTGAAAAGCGAACGAATTGACGCACGCGCTCCACAAGCCCACGGATTGCAATCCGTGGGATACGGATCGGAGCGAAGTTCGGCTTGATATTACAGTCGCGGCAGACCAAATTGCCGCAAAAACTTGCGACGAATTGCAATAAAAATCTAACCGGCGTCGCGAGAGACAGCTCTTGCCGACGCCGGTTTTTTGTTTGTGTTGAACGGATTGCAAGCGGGACGATCGGCGTTGACGACGCCTCCTACAACGGCATGTCCTCGTTGTCGCGTCCGCCCGGCATGGTTACATTGGATGACTAGCAAGCAACGAACATAATTCAATTTTTATTCAATCTTTTGGCGAGCTCACTGTTGGCCGTGAATCCCGCTATCGCACCTCCCGACTACGCGTTACCCGACCAAGCCGCTCTCGATCTATCGGTCCAGCTCGGCCGCCTGAAGCTGGCCAACCCCATTCTGGTTGCCTCGGGCACATTCGGCTATGCGCGAGAAATGGCAGGGCTAGTGGATCTGTCTCGGCTCGGCGGCATTTTGCCCAAGACCATCACCAAGCTGCCTCGGCCCGGCAACGCTCCGTGGCGGACGATCGAGACGGCTGCCGGCATGTTGAACTCGATCGGCCTGGATAACGACGGAATCGAGACGTTCATCGCCACGCATCTGCCGTATCTGGCCAGTCTGGGAACAGCCATCGTCGTCAGCATCGCCGGTCGGAATTACGAAGAGTTTATCGAAATGTCGTCTCGGCTGGATGGTCAACCCGGTGTGGCGGCGATCGAGCTGAATATCTCTTGCCCGAATGTCAGCCACGGTGTCGACTTCGGCACGGACCCGGTAATGTGCGAGAAAGTTGTGGCCGGCGTGCGCCGCGCGTGCAACGTGCCGATTCTAGCCAAACTCACTCCCAACGTAACGGACATCGCTTCGGTCGCCCGCGGAGCAGAAGCCGGCGGGGCCGATGCCATTTCGCTGATCAATACATGCTTGGGGATGGCCGTCGATTGGCGCCGTCGCCGCCCACTGCTGGGAAACGGCATGGGCGGACTGAGCGGGCCGGCGATCAAGCCGATCGCCTTGCGCTGCGTGCATCAGGTCGCGCGCGCGGTGAATACGCCGATCGTCGGCATCGGCGGAATTGCCACGATCGACGATGTGATGGAATTCATCGTTGCGGGTGCCACTGCGGTGCAGCTTGGCACGGCAAATTTTTATAACCCGACCGTTTCAATGAAAATATTGGATGCCCTGCCGAGTGCGCTCGCCGAAGCGGGTGTGACCAGCGTGGGAGAACTGGTGCGGACATTGAAGATGCCGGGCGACGCGCACTAATTACGAATTACGAAAGACGAAAGAAGCAGAAGTCGATTCATGGTTCTCATTAGATCAAACGCGGGCCGTTGGCCGCGCCGCTAAGCATCCGCTGCAATCCGCCATCGCTCACATTTCGTCCCTCCCTGGCCACCGCCCTCTGATCCCTGACCCCATTCCTGCTGTGCGCGTTCTTTCTGGCATTCAACCGACCGGTCGCTTTCACTGGGGCAATTACTTCGGCGCCATTCGCCAGTACATCGACCTGCAGAACGAAGAACAGTCGTTCTATTTCATCGCCAATTTGCATGCACTGACCACGGTGCGCGATCCGGCCCTGCTGAAGCAGCTCACGCTCGATGCGGCAATCGACCTATTGGCGTTGGGTCTCAATCCCGAACGGGCCGTGCTGTTCGTACAGTCCGACGTTCCCGAAGTGAGCGAGCTAAGTTGGCTGTTGATGACCGGCACTCCGATGGGATTATTAGAACGTTGTCATGCGTACAAAGACAAAAAAGCCAAGGGGCTTGCCGCCGATGCCGGGCTATTTACTTACCCGGTGTTGATGGCAGCCGATATTTTGGCATATGACTCCGACATCGTTCCGGTCGGCCAAGATCAAGATCAGCACATCGAGGTCGCTCGCGATTTGGCGCAAAGCTTCAATCACCATTTTGGTGCGACGTTGGTGCTACCCAAGTCGAAAATTTTGGATACCAGCGCCAAAGTGCCCGGCACCGATGGCGAGAAGATGTCGAAGAGCTACAACAACACGCTAGAATTGTTCGAAGACGCAAAATCGCAGCGTAAAAAAATCATGCGGATCGCGACCGATTCGCGTCCGATGGAAGAGCCGAAAGAGCCGGCCGGCGATCACCTGTATCAACTGTATTCTCTAGTCGCGACCGAGTCCCAGAAAACCGATATGGCTGCGTTATATCGACGCGGAGGGTTCGGCTACGGCGAAATCAAAAAAGCTTTGGCCGATGCTGCGGAGGTATACTTTGCCGAGGCCCGCGCACGCCGCGAAGCGCTGGCCTCGCAACCCGATCGCGTAATCGAAATCCTCAACGACGGTGCGAGTCGCGCGCGACGCAAGGCGGGCGAAGTTTTGTTGCGTGTGCAACGGGCCTGCGGCGTAAAGCGGTAAATCCTAGACGCACATCGAGTCGTTGGGTGCCGGGCCCACTGCCCGGAGTTAGATTGAACTTCAGTTGAGTGCCATGCCCACTGCCCTGAGTGGGCATGAATTACTGAGAAGACGTTGAGACCACAGCTTAATCTGATGCAATATGATCATGCCCACGCAAAGCCGAGGGCATGGCACGCGTGCGGTCGTTTGATGAACATAATACAACGCATCGGCAACTTCACTCTCTGGTTTTTGCCGGCGATCGTCGGTGCGGTTTTATTGGCGCGCGTGTCGGTCTTTGTACAAACGCATTTTGCGCATTGGTTATTGGTTCCGTTGATGACCGGGTTGATATTGGGGGCGATATCGATCGGGCTCAATCGGTTGGCCAATCATGTTAGTTCGAATCGGCGTGGATTGTTGATGGCCGCGGCGGTATTGGCCATCGTCGTCGCGATCGCTGAGCATGCGTTTTTTTACCATGATTTTTGCCAAGCGCGTCAACACGAGATCGAAAATAGTTTGACATTTCAAGAGCTTGTGGCGAACCAAGCGGACGAACGTGTCGCCGGCGCAAACGTTTCCGCTGATATACCGTCGGTGACGCTGATGCCGCGTTTTGCCGAGTACATGCGAAGCGAAGCAAGTAACGATCGCACGCGACCGCTGATTTGGGCGTTGCATGCCGGTGTACTGATTGCGAGTGCGCTAGGAACATTGACGTGGCTAGATAGAAAGTTGCCTCGTAGGGAATGTCCTCTGTAACATTCCGGCGCTGTTGTAGAAAATGCCCTCACCGACGCGTTCCTCGCTGCCTCTCCCCGAGGGAGAGGGGTTTTAATCTCGCGACATAGATTGCAGGTTATCGGTATGAATGTGCTAGGTATCGGCAACGACATCGTCGAGTGTTTGCGGATTGCGCAGATGATCGAACGACATGGCGAGCTGTTCATCGGCCGGGTTTTTACCGCTGACGAAATTCAGTTCTGCAGCAGTCGCAAGCAGGCGACCCAGCAGTTCGCCGGACGTTGGGCCGCGAAAGAAGCGATTCTCAAGGCGCTGGGTGCCGGTTGGCGACGAGGAATCAGCCGACTCGACATCGAAGTGCGACATAACAACGACGGCAAGCCCACCGTGGCGCTGCGCGGTGCAACGCGCGACTTGGTCGAACAGCTCGGCATCGGCGACATCCTGGTCAGCATTTCGCACTGCCGCACGCATGCCACGGCGTTTGCCATTGCGACGGCCAGGGAGGAGAGAGGTTAGGGGTGAGGGACGAGCAGGTGAGCAGAAAGTTCTCCTCGTTCCCACGCAGACGTGGGAACGAGAGGCTGACCAACAAAATCAAAACGGCGCGTCAGCAGCCGCCGTGTTCTTGACCGACTTGGCGGCTTTCTTTTTCGCCGACTTCTTCGCGGGAGCCTTTTTAGCTGGAACACCGTCCGCACTTGCGGGCTTTTTCTTTGCCGATTTCTTGGCGGCTTTCGGCGCGGCCTTCTTGCCGCGACTCTTCTTCGTTGAGGGACCGGCCGCCGCTCGATCGGCTAATAGGCGCTGCGCAAACTCCACGGTCACTTCTTCCGCTTCCATATTTTTGGGCAACGAAGCATTG
>JAYTAU010000766.1:0-2460 GCA_043737375.1 Planctomycetia bacterium | reverse complement strand
CGCTTTCCAGCGGCAGTTCATCGACCCAGGTTTTATCGTGAGTACTCAGAGAGCGCAGCAGAACTAAAGCATCGGGTTTGGCGGCGCGTGCGACGGCTTGCAGCAAACGCGATGCAAACTCTGGAGAAGCGACTTCCAGGATATTGGAGAGCGCAAAAAAGCCGATGGAACAGGGCTGCTGCGCTTGAAGCCAATCGACTGCGTCGGCGCATTCGAGATGCATATTCTTTAAGTTTTCTTGCAAAACGGCGCGGTGTCGCGTTTGCAAATAAAGCGGCCAGCCGCTTTCGTGGGGCGGATAAGTACTTCGCAACATTTGCCAGAGATGAGGATTATCTCGGGCTAAAAAGTTAAGGATGGTGTCATCGAAACGTTTTTTTAAGTCGCGAGCAAAGTGCGGTGGCATGCCCTCGACGAACTGCGGCCCATACAGTTGCAGCAACGCCGGCTTGCTTAACGCTAACCGAAAAGCCAGTTTCCACTGCCAGGTATTCCACGACTTGAGATAAACCCGTCTTTGCTCGCGCAGCGTTTTGCTTCGAAACAACCGGCGAATGTGAATTGCGCTTTGCACCAATGGCAAAAACCGCATTTTCTCTTTTTGCTTTTGTTCGATAACGCCACACTGGTTCAAACCCAGCGCGAGCAGTGGGGCGTGGGAATCCCAGAAAGCGCGCGCAGACTCGCCGATTTTTTCGCGTAGCTGCGGATAAAACGGCGTCGCATCACTCAGCCAACATAACTTGATTTGCGGAGGCGATAAATTCTCCAACGCCGCTTTTTTTAATTCAACCAAATGAATCTGCATCGGGTTGATATCGAGTGCGTAGAGCTGTGCCGGGTTTGCCAGAAGTAAGGTGAAAGCCGTGCAGCCGCCTGAAGCAATGCTTACAACGGTTTCGTTGGCCGGTCGTAAACGCAGCAATTCCAGCTCTATACTCGCATCTTCGCGCACTTGCGCAAAGATAATTTGCGCTCCTTCCCCAACCTGGCCCAGACGACCTTCGCGCCATATCGAGCTATCTATGATTTCCTCCGTATGTGGCGTTAACATTCTACGGCGCGGCTTTTTCGCCGATACCAGAAAAAATTACGCAAGTGATAAACAGCTTATTATGAATCAGCAAATGGCGGCAAAGTGGAGAACGGTTTATATGTCGGGCACGATAAGCTGATAGGCAAGCGGTGCTGGGAACAGATTGAGGACGAACTGGAGTACTCGGCCAAAGAACTTGATTATTCGGTCGTCGTGCCATTGCAGATTTGCACGCCTAAGTCACCGTGATATTGTGCGCGAAGTGTTCGGCAATGGCAACGACTTCGTTAAGAAAATCACCTGTCTAAGTAAGAGCACTTAGCGCGTAAACTGATGGTCGCCTGATCGGAAGTGTTCGGCTAGGTTATTTAAAGTTCTAAACGAATTTAGATTTGTGGAAGATTTAATGCAACTCTTTGAACAGACAAGACTTTGGCAGAGTACCTTGGCAGTAGTCACGCCAAACGATGGCAAGGATCAACAGAGAGAGGAATTGCGGCAAGCATATCTCCAGATGCGATCCCGCGTTTCAACACTGGTAGCAGAAATTCCCCAAGACTTACGCGACTTTACTGTCCACGATGTCACCCATCTTGACGCTTTATGGGAAATGGCGGACTTGATCGCAGGCGAGGACTACCATCCCACACCAGCCGAAGGGTTTGTTTTCGGCGGAGCATTGCTTCTCCATGATGCGGGAATGGCGCTTTGCGCGATGCCTGATGGATTATCAAGCATACAGAGTGATAATCGCTGGCAAGACTCTCTTGCACTTCTGTGGCAACGGAAAACTGGACGAGTAGCAAGACGCATAGATGTAGAGCCAGGCGGTGCGGCAACGCAAGACGTAGAGTTGACAGAACAAGCGACGGCTGAAGTACTCCGTTTTCGCCATGCAGAGCGGGCCGAGAGTCTATTAACCCAAACGTGGCAGCTTCCAACGGGCGAACATTATCAGATATTGGAAAATGCCAATCTGCGGGATATTTATGGTGTTTTGATTGGGCAGCTTGCTCATAGCCATTGGTGGCCCGTTGAAAAATTGGAGCAGAGTTTTAAGCGTGAGCGGCCAGCGTCAGATAGATTTCCACCGGAATGGAAAGTTGATCCTCTTAAAATTGCTTGTCTCTTACGGGCTGCTGATGCCATCCATCTCGATGAGCGCCGTGCGCCGCGTTTTCTCCAAGCATTACGCCGGCCAGAAGGTAATTCTCAACTACATTGGGACTTCCAGGGTAAAATGCTGCGCCCGCAACTCATCAAAGAGTTGGGTCTGGTTGAATTCGTGTCCAGTTCGCCATTCGCTTTAAATCAAAAAGATGCGTGGTGGCTGGGCTTTGACACTTTAGAAAGTGTTGACAGGGAACTGCGTGATATTGATGCGCTATTAGTCGAAAACCGACGATCACGATTTGCGGTTCGTG
>JAYTAU010000765.1:0-6184 GCA_043737375.1 Planctomycetia bacterium | reverse complement strand
GATCGAAAGCCCGCAGCATTGCTGCATGAACTAGAAGACGTATTGATGTACAAAGTCGAGATTGAACAAGAATCCGACGGCCGCTGGATCGCCGAGGTTCCGGAGTTGCCAGGCGTGATGACTTACGGTCAATCGCGGGAAGAGGCGATTCGTCGCGCCCAGGCGCTGGCGCTACACGTGCTGGCAGACCTCGCTGTCCTTAGCACCGAAGGTGCGATTCAGCTACAGGGTGACCGGCGAAATTTTTTAATGTAGCCCTGAAAGGGCGATGCAAAACGGTCGACCGAGCGAAGTCGAATGATCCGCTGTTGATCGCGGTCTGAATCTCGCCCCGGCAGGGCTTAGTGAACGGTGTGGCCGACTACCCCGGGCTGGGGCTGAATCGTACCTTCGGTGCTGAAGCCGCGCAGTCTGAGAGCTCACTAAACGCCGCGAGGCGCGAGTTTGATCTCGCGCCTCGCACTGTAAAGAGCGCGAACTGGACACCGCGAGACGGCCGCCAACCGTAAAGGCGTCGACCGGGTCAGGGTTTGAACGTTGCGCGCTGTTGTATGGGGGCCGAAGTACTTCGACCAACGACGTTCGATTGCGTCAGTCAATTCGACGAACTTTGCAAATGCCGGCTATTTTGCGAATTCTCGACCGGGATAATCCCGGACGCTCGCTAGTGTCTCTCGACGGTGTTTCCCGAAATGCCCGCGTTTCGGAATTCATTCCTGGTTTCTAATCTTGAGTCAATCAACGATTGCATATCGACATTTGTCTCAAGCCCCTCACCCGCTCGTTCCTCGCTGCCTCTCACAAAAGGGGAGAGGAGTTACAAGTCGGAGCTTTTACGCACTCTTGTTCTTCGGCTCGTGGATCGGAAACGCTCGCGTGCGGCCCATCACCACATCGTCGGTAATCACATAACGAGCGCCGTTGTTCTCGGGCAAGTCGTACATGATGTCGAGCATCACTTGTTCAATGATCGACCGCAGACCCCGCGCACCTGTTTCTTTTTCCTTGGCCCGCTTAGCAATTGCCTGAAGCGCCTCGTCGGTAAAGTGCAAGTCCGAGTTTTCCATGGAAAACAGCTTTTGATACTGCTTGATCATGGCATTCTTAGGCTCTTTCAGCACTCGCACCAACGCATCGGTATCGAGCGGCTGCAGAGCCGAGATCACCGGCAACCGGCCGATCAACTCGGGAATCAATCCAAACTCCAAAATATCCTCGGACTGAACTTGCGGCAGCAGTTCGCTCATTTCGGCTTCGTTGCGCAAGCCGCTTGGCTGGCCGAATCCGATTGTTTTGCTTCCCAATCGCTTGGCGATAATCTTGTCGAGCCCGACAAACGTGCCGCCGCAGATGAACAGAATGTTGGTCGTGTCCATCTGAATGTACTGCTGCTCGGGATGCTTGCGGCCCCCTTGCGGCGGAACATTGGCCGTGGTCCCTTCCAGCATTTTCAAGAGTGCTTGTTGAACACCTTCGCCCGACACGTCGCGGGTGATCGAGACGTTGTTGCTGGTCTTGCCGATCTTGTCGATCTCGTCGATATACAACACACCGCGCTGCGCCGCCTCGATATCGAAGTCGGCCGCATGCAGCAACTTGAGCAGCAAATTTTCAACGTCCTCGCCCACGTAGCCCGCTTCGGTCAGTGTGGTCGCATCGCCGATGGCGAACGGCACATTGAGTACGCGAGCCAACGTGCGCGCCAGGAGAGTCTTGCCCGAACCGGTCGGGCCGATCAGCATGATGTTGGACTTATCGACTTCGACTTCAGTCCCTTCGCTGCCCAGGGTCAGCCGCTTGTAGTGACTGTGGACCGCGACGGAGAGCACCTTTTTGGCGTGCTCTTGGCCGATGACGTAATCGTCGAGCTGGGTTTTGATTTCGCGCGGCGTGGGGATCCGCGCGAACAGTTGTTTGCCGGTACCGCGGCGACGTCGCTCCTGATCCAGGATCGACTGACAAAGTTCGATGCATTCACCGCAAATGTAGACGTCGCCCGGTCCTTCGACCAAAGGCCCGACATCGCGATAACTTTTGCGACAAAACGAACAAAAAGCGTTACGCTTGGTCGTGCCGGTACCGCGACGACCTACGTTTAAGTCCCTACCTGAGGGCATGCCTGCTCCTTTCGAGTTACTGCTCTCCGTCGCAATTCGTCGCCTATTAGGAGAGACGTTCGATCACGTTGTACGCTCGAGTGGCCTGAACTCGCGAGAGTTCTTGCCGGAGGGGCTTCCTTGTCCGCACGCTTGGTTCGAGTCGTCAAGCTATTGTTTCTCTTGTCGTAAGGCGAGGCTGGTAAGTTTTACCGAGCCGAGCCGTCAGACAAGAACCGGACGTTCTACGTCCGATTATCTGCTAGCGTTCACGTACATTTGTTCAGTTCGGTCGAAATAATTTGGGACGACCTTAGCGAACGTAAATCTGTTTTCGGCCAGTCGCGGTCGCGATGCATTGAGATTCTGTTCTGCCGGGCCTAACCTGTTCGCTCGGTATCCTTTATCTCGTTTTGTAATTGCGCCGTAAGCTGTGCCTTTATTGTTCGGTATTCTTCGTCGCTCAGCCCACCCTGGCTATGCAGATCGCGGAAATTAGTCAACAGATCGCTGGCCTTTGGCTGGTCGTCATCGGAACGATCGCGAAACCTTTTCACGATAAAGACCGCCGCGGTCAGTAAAACTGCCCCCAAGGCAATCCAGAGTACCAGTTGCGCTTCGTTCGTCTGCAAAAAATCAAGCATTGCACTGCATAGAACAGATCATACTGCTTTGCGCAATCATTTTGCTTTGCCGAATTGCGACCGTTAACTGGCCATCGTTACCACGGCACAATCGGCAAATCTTCTGCCATTATGCGCGTCGATCGCCTGTGAGTCCAGGTTTGCGATCGAGCAGATCCTCCGTTCGTAGGTTCGTAAGATGAATTCGCCCGTGCTAGCGAGCTTCTTTCTATTATCAATCCTGGGGACAATCTGTCGAATTGACTTTGCGTGGATATGACTCCCGGCCCCTGTCGGCTTGATTCACCAGGCTGTAGTTCATAGCTTAATGAAAACCGAGATCATTCGATTGGCGTGATTTCATACGACATTTGTCACCGATTCAACTGGAATTCTTGAATGCCGAATGCTCCACAAGCCTTATCGCGAATTCTAGACACCGGCATCGTCGCCGTCATTCGAGCACCATCGGGCGAAGTGCTGGTCGACGTCGCCGAGGCGTTATTAGCCGGCGGTGTACAAGCCATTGAAATCACCTTTACGGTGCCCAACGCGCACAAGGTGCTTGAAACGGTGATCAATCGATTGGGCGACAAGATCGTGGTCGGTGCGGGCACGGTACTCGATCCAGAAACGGCTCGCACGGCCCTGTTGGCCGGGGCGCAATATATTGTCTCGCCGACCGTCAATCTCGATACGATTCGGCTCTGCAAACGCTACGGAACCGTCGTCATGCCAGGGGCGTTAACGCCGACAGAGATTCTGACCGCATGGGAAGCCGGTGCCGACGTGGTCAAAGTATTCCCATCCGAAATCACCGGTGCGGCCTACCTGAAAGCCCTGCGTGGACCGTTGCCGCAAATCCGTTTGATGCCCACGGGCGGAGTCAACCTGCAGACGGCTGCGGATTTTCTGAACGCCGGTGCCGTGGCTTTGGGCATCGGCGGCTCGCTGGTCTCGGCCGAAGCGATTAAAACTCGCAACTGGGGCGCGATCGAATCGCTCGCCCGGCAGTATGTGCAAATTGTCCGCGACACCCGGACAAAGCTGGCAAGTCCGGCGGAGTAGCAGGGTGAGAATCGCTTGCTATCATGGCGTTTCGTGTTTTCGCACTTTCGGCGTTTCGCGATTTGCTGGATGCCGGTCGATGGAATGGATCGCGAAGTTCCGAAAGAGCGAAGCCGCGAAATCAGCGATTATGAATTTACATGTTCGCCTATTAATGTAGCCGTGATTGAATTGCAATCCGTGGGCTTACGACGCGATTATCGCCGGTTTGCCCAATCGACTTTACTTGCCCCATCCTCGCCGACGGAATCGCCGAACTCTTCGGTTCAAGCGATTGCTGTTTTGAGACCGATACGAAATAAACGGGCACGCGCCGCTGCGCGCACTTCCTACCAATCTTGGCACGCGGCACGGCAAATCGAGGAGAGGATAACTTTCATGCGGTGTTGGAGTTCGATAGTGGTTGCGATCGCGGCGAGCCTGATCGGCTGGTCGGCGGTAGCAGCACCCATCAACGACCTGCCGCCGCCGATCGCCACGCGTCAGAACGCCTTTTCGATTCCGTTTACGGTTCCGGTTGCCGCCGATGGTGCGCAACAACCTAGCGAAGTGCGGCTGTTTGTCTCGTCCGATCGAGGCGCTACCTGGAAGCAAGAGGGGCAATCCGACCTGAAAAACCCAGCCGATTCGAAAGGACCGACCGCTGCCTTTCGCGGCAGTTTTACTTTCAATGCGGGCGGCGATGGAGACTACTGGTTTGCCATTCGCACGGTCGATCGCAACGGTCAGATGAAATCGGAGCGAACCGGCGGGCCCGAACTGAGGGTGATCGTCGACACGCTGGCTCCGCGGCTCGATTTGAAAGCCCAACGCGGCGACGCCGGCGAGATTGTTGTGCGCTGGCAAGCCGTCGATCCGAATTTGAAGCCCGAGAGTTTGCGAATCGACTATCAACCGATGGATGGTTCATCGTGGCGAAACATCGCCATCGACCCGCCGCGCAGCGAAGCGTTGCGCAGCACGCTCAATGACTCGACCACCTGGTGGCCGACCGATGCTGCGGGCACCATCACGGTGCGTGCCGAGGTGAGCGATCTGGCCGGCAACGTCACCACAGCCCTGTCCAAAGTCGACTTGCAAAATCGAGCTGAAGCGAGAAACCCGGTCGCGGATCGCTTGAAAACTGAGCGATCTGGTTTTGAGCGGACGGGGCTTGATCGTGCGCCTGCTGATCGTGGTATGCCCGTTGAACGGGGTATGCCCATTGAACGGGGGCCATCGTTTGGTCCGCTGGATCGCAGTGCTGAACCGGATCGCGGCATGGCACTCGATCGTGCGCCAAATTTGGATCGCCGCTCGCCGTTCGACAATGGTTCGAAATTCGATAACGGTTCACAGTTCGACAGTATTTCGTCATCCACCTCGCCACCCGTTTCGCAATTCGACCGTAACGAAAGCTCACGTACGCTCTCAGGACAGTCGTCGATCTGGGCACCCAACGCGCGAACGGACGTGCCTTTGGGCCGAGGTTCGAACGTGCCGCGCTCGATCGATCCTCGTCCGAATGATCCACGGCAAAACGACCCAGCATTGCGACCGCGTGAAACACCAATCACCGGTGCGACGTCGGGCACCGATAATTTCCTGGATCGGCCCGTCGGCATTCCCATTGCGCGACGAACCGATGGCTCGATTGCTCCGGCAGTCGGCAATCGATTCGATGCGGGTCGCACGGAGATTCGAGGCAGTGATGTCCGCGGCAGTGACACCCGGACCGACAATCGTGTCGGTGGGCTCAGCGAAGTACGTCAACCGGCAAACTTCGACTTTGTGTTGCCCCCGGGCGAGCGGCTGCGAATGGTCAATTCGAAGACCTTCGAACTCGATTACGAAGTCGACGCCATCGGTCGCTCGGGCATTGCCAAGGTCGAACTCTGGGTGACACGCGACAGCGGTCGCAGTTGGCAGAGCATGGGGATCGATGGCGACAATCGCAGTCCGTTTCGAGTCGCGGTCGAGGGCGAAGGTGTTTACGGCTTCAAGATCGCCGTACAAAGCGGGAGCGGGCTGGGAGGTCGTCCGCCGAAAAACGGCGACCTACCCGAGGTTTGGATCGGCATCGATCTGACCAAACCCACCGCGCGCATGACCGCAGTTGAAGCGGGAGCCGGCGAACGAACGGGCGAACTGATTCTGCGTTGGGAAGCCAATGACACCCTGCTGGCTCAGCGACCCATTACACTGTCGTATTGCGCGCAGCCGGGCGGTCCGTGGACGACGATCGCCGCCGGATTGGAAAACACCGGCGCGTACGGCTGGCGATACGATAACAATGTGCCCGACCGAATCTATCTGCGACTAGAAGCGCGCGACGACTCGGGCAACATCGGCGGTTTCGAGACGGCCGAACCGGTTTCGCTCGAACGCGTGGTGCCGCAAGGCCGCGTGCGTAATGTG
>JAYTAU010000764.1:0-6186 GCA_043737375.1 Planctomycetia bacterium | reverse complement strand
CATTCAAGAAGTCCTTCGCGTGCTACGACCCGGTGGAACGGCCAAGATCATGATCTACCACAAATGGAGCCTGATCGGATTGATGCTTTGGACCCGCTATGGGCTGATGCGGCGTCGGCCGTTTCGCGGGCTGACCGAGATTTACGCTCAGCACTTGGAAAGCCCCGGCACAAAGTGCTACACGTTGGCCGAAGCCCGCGCAATGTGCGCCGGTTTCACGTCGTGCCAGGCTGAGATCGGATTGTCGTCCGGCGATCTGTTGCAGACGCACGTCGGCGCGCGGCATAAAGGACCGCTGTTAAACGCGGCCAAAGCGCTTTGGCCGCGCTGGCTGATTCGCCGATACCTGTCGGGCTACGGCTTGAACTTGTTGATCACTGCACAGAAGTAACCGACAGATATTCGAAGCCAAAACACCACGATCTTCGCTTGAACTCCAGTGCTTATCAGCGAGCATCGGGAGCGGTTCGCGTGGCTGTTCGAGGCGGTTGTTGCGGCTGGCGGTTGGGCGCCGGTGCTACTTGCTGAGCAACTTGTCCATCGCGATAGGGCTTGTCGGTTTTATAAAGCTCCAATCGACCCTGCACCGCCGGTTTTTGATTGGCAGGCAGCTTAGCAATCAGCGGGGTGAGCATTGCCACCGCCGAATCGTATTGCCCCGCATTGGCGTAGGCCGCCGCCAAGGTCTCGGTGTAACGTGGGTCTTTATCCCCCTCAAGTTCCATCGCCTTTTGTGCGGCCGTTAGGGCCAACTCGGCATTACGAAAGCGTTCGTCAGGACAAGTCGCCATGATCCAGGCTGCGCCCTGATAGGCGGGGCCAAGGTTCGGGTTCAGCTTGATGGCATCGCGATAATCGGTCGATGCACGGGCCCAATCGCGCCCGGCCAAATACATCTCGGCACGATGCAATCGCACGCCGGCATCGTTGGGGTTGAGCTTAAGTGCGGAGCTGAAATCATCCATCGCTTCGCGTCCGCGGCCGAAGCGCGAGTAAGCATATCCGCGGCGACTATAAAACTCGCCTTCTTTCGGCGAGAGTCGAATGGCTTCCGAGTAATCGGTCACGGCTCGACCGTAGTTGCGTTGGTCGGTGAGCAGTTCTCCGCGATTGAACCAAGTGTTTGCGTACTGCGGATTGATTTGCAGCGCTCGCGAAAAGTCCTGCATCGCCTCGTTGATTTTGCTCATCGTGGCAAAGCTGACACCGCGGTTGTGAATCGCGCGCCAGTGATTGTTGTCGAAGGCGATCGCGGCGGTGTAATCCTTCATGGCTTCTTCTTCGTTGCCCAATTCCGAGAACCGCTCGCCGCGACGATTATACGACCAGGCACACAGCCGGCGGGCATAAGTTAGGTTTTCCTTCGAGGGCTTGTGCTTCAAGCCTTCTTCGCACATGGCAATAATCTCGCTGTAATCGCCCTCATCCTTTGCCTTTTCGCTCTTGGCCCAGGCGTCTTGAATCAGCACGTTGCCGGGGTTGGTTTCGCCGGTGATTTGACCGGGCTTGCCCGTGCCTTCGACGATGACATCGCCTTCTTTGATGTCGCCTTCTTTCAATTTACTGTTCCCACCGACGACAACCGGCGATTTGCTCCTCGGTTTTTGCAACGAGGGCATCGGCATGGCCGGTGCCTGCGTGATGTCGTCATCAGGAAGCGTTGCCGGTGCCGCGGCTTTGGCCGGGGCGGCAGCACGACGCTGCTGCTGTGCAGTCGCATTCGTCGCATTCAGCAAACATATACCGGCAGAAAATGAAAGCACGAACGTTCCGGCCGCCATCCGTTGGCAGGCCAAACCGATTTGACGCGAGATACCCATATGACTCCTCCTTGAGTGTGGGCGAGTTTTATAGTGGAACGGCAGAAGCGAGTCTAGAGCGAAAAAGTGCGGCTAGAGGCTTGGGGCTGGCGAGCTAGGTTCGTCCTGCGCACTTTGTCCTTTGTCCTCTATGCTTCGCCTTCCCTGATCCCTGACTCCCGACCCCTCATCCTTGCGGTTCCGTCATAAGCCACGGATCGAGCGCTTTGATCAACTCCGCCTCGGGCAGAATTTTTTGCTCTTGGCATAACTGGCGGATTGTTTTGCCCGATTTGAAGGCCTCTTTGGCTAGCGCTGCGGCCTTTTCGTAGCCGATCAGCGGGTTGAGGCTCGTGACCATCGACAAACTTTTTTCGACCGAGGCCTCGCACGCTTCGGCGTTGGCCTCCATCTCGGTCGCGCAAAAATCGACGAACGCATTCGTCGCTCCGGCCAATAAGGTAATGCTTTGCAACACCGCGTGACCCATCACTGGCATCATGATGTTCAATTGAAACTGCCCGCCCGTCGCCCCACTGAACGCCACGGTGGCATCGTTTCCGATCACCCAGGCGGCGACTTGCATCATACTTTCGCTCATCACCGGGTTCACTTTGCCCGGCATGATCGAGCTTCCCGGCTGGCGGTCGGGCAGTTGAATTTCATAAAACCCGCAGCGCGGTCCGGAGCCGAGCCAGCGCAGATTATTGGCCACATTGAACAGTGTGGTGGCGATCGTGCGCAGTTGCCCGCTGCACTCGACGAGCCCGTCGCGCTGGGCGTTGGCTTCGAAATGATTCTTAGCTTCAACGAACGGCACGCCGGTCTGCTCGGCGAGTTCGGCGGCCACACGCTTGCCAAATTCTGGATGGGTGTTGATGCCCGAGCCGACTGCGGTGCCGCCGGCGGGTAGTTCCAGAATGGCTTGCTTTGCGCGATTTGCGCGTTCGATGCTAAGTTCTAGTTGCCGCGCGAAGCCGCCAATCTCTTGGCCAAGCCGCAGCGGCGTGGCATCGGCCAAGTGCGTGCGGCCGATCTTGATGATCTTGTCCCACTGGCGTGCTTTCTCGGCGAGCGTCTTTTGCAATCGCGCTAGCGCCGGCGCCAGGCTCTCTTGAATGGCGATGCCCACGGCGACATGAATCGCCGTGGGAAACATGTCGTTGGTCGACTGCCCCATGTTGACATGGTCGTTGGGATGGACCGGTTTTTTCTCGGCAAAGCGATCGCCTTTCAACAGTTCGATGGCGCGATTGCTGATCACCTCGTTAGTGTTCATATTGCTCGACGTGCCCGAGCCGGTCTGAAACACGTCGATTGGAAACTGGGCGTCGAGTTTCCCCTCGGCAACTTCTTGGCAGGCAGCCAGCATGGCATCGACCTGCTTGTCGTCGAGCCGGTTCTTGCCGGTCGCGGTGAGCTTGCCCAAATCGCGATTGGCGACGCCGGCCGCGTACTTGACCAATCCCAGGGCATGAATCAGCTCAGGCAATAGCGGCTCGCCCGAGATGGGAAAGTTTTCGACGGCGCGTTGGGTTTGCGCGCCGTAGTAAGCCGCGGCGGGCACGCGAACATCGCCCATCGAGTCGTGTTCGATACGGAAGTCGGTCATGGTGGGTGGTTGGTGAAAGGTTGCGGGTGGTTGGACAAAGCATGCTGCTTAGCGGCGCGGCCACCGGCCCGCTTTTTCAACAGAAATTAGCCGCGAATGGATACAATTGGACTCGAATCAGAGTTGCTTTGACGCCGACTGTGCAAACTTTACGGTACTCTGCTAGCGACGAACGCAAAGTCGGGTTAGCTCGGAATTGTATCCGAAACCGCGGCGGCTTTGCCAGCAGCGGTTGGATTGGTTAATCTGAAGAGCAGCGCCACGACCAGCGTGCGTCGCGGCCTTGTAGGAGGCGTCGCCCGCCGAGGCCGAAGGAGGCGAGCTGTAGGAGGCATCGCCGACGCCGATTGATCCAAGGTCGGCGCAATTCACTCGTTGGCGCTGATTGTATTGGAACTTGTCCCGGTAGCTCAGTTGGATAGAGCAGGTCTTTCCTAAAGATCAGGTCGTAGGTTCGAATCCTATCCGGGATATTTGTAGGGCGGTCTCTCCCAGACCGACAGGAGCAAACACCGTAGCACGGAATTCATTCCGTTCACTCTGTTCGTTGCTTTACAAAAACGAAGCAACTGTCGAACGACGCTCTATTCAAACGACTTAACCAGTCACCAACCGAAAGCCTGCATAAAATATCAGCGCAATCAACAGCACGAAACTTATACCCCCCGCTGAATCGCTCCAACGGACCGCCTGAAATCTTTCGGGGTAGAACACGCGTGTCGCCGTTCGATAGGCCGCGAATGCCACATTCAAAACCGCCCAATGTCCTAACGAAACGTCAACTGACCGATCTGAAAAGTGCGACTGAAACCTGCTGGCAATTAAGAGCACGATCCACGACATCATGGGCAGCAGCCAAAGTATCTCGCCGAGGCTCAATCGCGTTAGTTGCCAGTTCCCAATCCATCGAAACAATATCACAAACGGCCCCGACAGAATGAACCCTAATACCAACGTGCAGAATGCAAACTCGATCGGACCAATGCCGATGGGCCAGAACTGATATTGTCGGTCAATGAACGAGTCGGATTTTGATGGGGCGGAACCGATTCTTAGAAATGTCGCCGCTAAGGCCCCGCCGACAGTCAACGCGAAAGCATCGCGCAGCGAGAAACGTTCGATGGCGTTGGCGTTCGTCTCTATCACCCCACAATCCCGCTGATATCGATTAAGTACATCTGCCGGCCCTGCCCAGCGGGCGAGGCACTTCCCCCTTGCGCTGCACTGCCGTGCGGCGAATCAATGCAGACCATCCGGCCATCAGGGCTAGAGCGCGGATGATTGTCGCAGCGCCATTCGCCCGTATACTCCTTGGGCGACAGGAAATGCCCCAGCGGCACGCGACGCCCGGTCTTCACGTGATACAAGTACGGATGTTGCAGCCGGTCCTTGTCGGGATAGGTATCATTCAAAATCCACTCGTTGCCGGCCAAGTAGGTGTTGTGCCCGTTGACGCTCATCACACCTTCGCCGATCTGGCGCAAGTCGTCGGTTTTGTCGGTGAACACAAAAAATCCGTCCTTGTTCTTAGGTCGGGTCCAAGCCACGATCGTGCGTTCGTCGCGCCAGATAAAATGCGACGTGTGGCCGGATGGATCGACAATGTACAAGTCCTTGCCATCTGCGCTCGCGGTCAGCATCCGTGTGCGGAAGCTGCTTTTCACGCCCTTGGGCCGCCAGCGATGCAGAAAGATAAAACGCGAACCGTCGGTATTGAATAGCAAATGATTGAACCAATGCTTGGCATCGCGCATGTCGTCCGCCTGAGTGCCAAACTTCGCCACATCGGAAATCGATAACAGTAGTTCTTGCTTGCCGCGCGCAAGGTCAAGCTTCCAAATGCCCGAGTCCGTCGGCCGCAGTTGTTCCGCAAGCGGATCAGGCAACCCGGCGTAACCATAGCCGGGACGCACGTCGTTGAGCCGGCGAAAGTCCGTCGAAATCGCCGTCTTCGCGTCGGGCGAGATGTTGTAAATCGGATGCCCAATCGTGCGGCGCGCCTTGGTATTGACGTTCAGTACATGACAGACAAAGTCGCTGCCGACCCGGTCGTTCCAGATGACTTCATCCGTGCTACCCGGCAGCCATTGCAACATGCAGCCTTGTTGCCAGCCCCAGGCGCGGCTCTCGCCGAGTTCGATCCACTTGTCGCTATCGCTTGACTCATTGGCCGCAGTATCGACCATGCCGATTTTGATAACGTCATCGCGCTGTGGCGAACGATGCTCGAAGTCGACCTGCATCCCCAACACGTAGCGGCTGCTGGGATCAAACTGTAGCTTATCGTAATAACCGAACCAGTGATGCTTCGGCCCGCGAGTGAGCTGCCGAACGGGCGGCAGTTTTTCGGGCGTCACTTTTTGATTCGGGCTATCGTCAGCCAGCAATCGTGACCCCGCCGCCAGCGACAGTCCTGCCGCACCGGATTGGATCAGGTATTCGCGTCGTGAGATCATGTTTCGTAAAACGGAATTTATTCCGTTGGCTTGGTTTTCATTTTTGGTGACGTCAAAATTCGAATGCAACAACATTAGTTCGGGGAAATTTGATCGCCGAAAGCAGTTTGTTCGAGATTTCAGACAATTGTCTGCGTCGTTTCAAAATTCCGAGAATTTGTTGGTTGCAATTGAAATTGGACACCACCTCTTGGAAAGACGGAATAAATTCCGTCCTACGGCTTAGGATCGGTCGATTAATAACTTCCGGCTTTGAATGAGATAGAATATAGGGCGCTCTTTATAGGAGGTCCTGATGATGTCTTATTCTGCGGTCGTG
>JAYTAU010000763.1:0-2478 GCA_043737375.1 Planctomycetia bacterium | reverse complement strand
CGACCGATTTGGTTGAGAATGTGGGCTGGCTGCGAGACCAAACTCCGCTTCCCATCTGTATCGGATTTGGTGTTAGCCAGCCCGAGCATGTCCGGTTGCTCAAGCCGGTCGCCGATGGGTTGATCGTCGGCTCGGCCATTGTCAAACGCATGTCGGCGGCCGACACGCAGCCGCGCGACCGGGTGTTGACCGACGTTGGCGACTACTTGGCAACGTTGCTGGCGGCGCTGGAGGAGTGAGAGGCGAAGGGATGAGTGGTGCGCCACGGAACGCCACGGAGGGCGTTCCCTACAGATGCCGACCGATTGCCAATTAGCCTACAGCCAGGTACTTTCCGCCGGCTCATGCGGACGGCGGGCGATCCGCAGGAGTGCCGTCAGCTGGGTCAATTGCTCGGCATCCAAGTGGCCAAGCTGTTTTTCGTGGCACTGCCTGACTTCCACTTCCAGGTTTTTGATGAGTTCTAAACCAGCCGCCGTAATGCCGACTCGCACTACGCGGCGATTATCGACGGGGCGTTCGCGCTGGATGTATCCGCGGTCGACCAGTCGGTCGAGCAGTCGGGTAATATCCGGGGCTCGCGACACCAATCGTGACGCCAACGCCAAGGTCGGCAGGTTGCCGGGATGTTCGTGTTTGAGCAATCTCAAGGCGTTGTATTGCTGCGGCGTCAGGTCGTGCCGGCCGAATAGCTCCTCTTCGTACATCCGCAGCCGGTCGTACGTCCGCCACAAATTGAGAAAGGCCTCTTGGGCAATCGAGTCAAAACGGCGTTGTTTGGGCTTTTCGGTCTGGTCCATCGCCCTAATCTAGCGTTTGACCGCCGGCCAGACCACCCAATAATTAACTGGTCTCGCGTGGCATAACAAATGGCCGCATGTCGTGCCGAACCGAAGATCCGGTTGGAGAAGTCCTAAGTCTCCGACCGATGAACAACATTGGCGGATGTTTAGCCGACACCTTGGCGCGAGACCGCGACCGGGTCGTCCACGAGGTACAACGCCGTATGATGCCAACCCACGGGTTTGAGCAGTTGAAGTCTTACTTCAACGGGCTGACCGAGTATGCTTTCGAGACTCGCCTGGGAGTCGCCGATACTCGCATGGTCGAGTACATCAGCGATTTGCTGGTGCGGTTCATTCGCTGCGATGCGATCTTCCGCATTCGCGACCTTTCGGGTAGTCGCCTCGACCAAGTCGCCGACATGCTGATCGAGGCCGACGGTCGCATCGGTGCCTCGAAGCGCGAGGTTCATCGCCATATCGGCGATTTCGCTTTGTTCTGGACCGGCGTCTATCCCGAGGCCCTACGGCAAGTCCAGGCACCCGGTCGCAAGGATTATTTTCTGGACTACTGCGAGCAAGGCAAGCGCAATTATTACATTGCCAGTAGATTGCCCGCGGATACCGAGGCCGAGAATTCGAAGCAGGACGAAAACGAACTGCTCGAACGGCTCAGTCACGACTTCGAACTGTGCGTTTACGGGCTGGGCGAAATCCGCCGCGAGTGGGAGCGCCACGACGGCCCTGATTCGAAGCGCGTGGTGTAAGACACGATAATCCCGTCCTAATTCTCACGTGCGATTGCGTGGCACTTTGCACGCTAGCGGCCAGGTGTTAGAATTCCGCAACCCCTGGAGCAATGGCCCGCTATGAGCACCACGACCGCCGACTTCGGCCCGGTAAGCGCGGCATGGTCGCACCGCGATTTGTTGGATTTGGAACGGCTGACTGCCGACGAAATCAACCTGATTCTCGACACTGCGGTGCGTTTCAAACAAGCCACACGTGGTTGCCGCGAAAAATTGCCGCTCCTTACCGGCAAGACGATTGCCAACCTGTTTTTCGAAAACTCGACCCGCACCCGCACCAGCTTCTCGCTCGCGGCCCGTCGGCTCGGCGGCGACACCGTCGATTTTTCCAGTTCGGGCAGCAGCTTATCGAAGGGCGAGACGTTTATCGACACGGCTCGCAACATCCAGGCGATGGGCATCGACGCGGTCGTCGTACGGCACACGACTCCCGGCACGCCCAAATTGCTTGCCGAAAACTTGCATGTGTCGGTCATCAATGCGGGCGACGGCGCGCACGAGCATCCGACCCAGGGCCTGCTCGATATCCTTTCGATTCGCGAGCGACGCGGCTCGTTGGCCGGACTGACCGTGGCCATGGTCGGCGACATTGCCCATAGCCGGACCGCGCGGTCGAATATTTGGGGACTGAAAAAGCTCGGTGCGCATGTAATTGTGTGCGGGCCGTCGACGCTCGTCTCACCTCGTTGGCAAGAACTGGGCATCGAAGTCGCATACAACCTGGACGACATACTTCCGCGGTGCGACGTGCTCAACCTACTGCGAATCCAGTTCGAGCGGCAATACACCCGACCGTTTCCTTCGGTTCGCGAGTACGCACTACTGTACGCGATGAATCGTGAGCGATTGGCGCGCGCGAAGCCCGATATTTTGGTGCTGGCCCCAGG
>JAYTAU010000762.1:0-2482 GCA_043737375.1 Planctomycetia bacterium | reverse complement strand
GCGAGCCAGGTCGATCGGCGTATCGAATTGCAGCATCGCGCCGTCGGGCGATTGCAGCACGATCGTCCGGGTCGAGCGGTTAGGGCTCGGCTCGCCTTCGGGCACAAACACCATGGTGCATTTCGATAGCCGCACGCGGCCATCGGGCAGGTTCTCGTAATCTTTCATCAACAACTTGGCACCGTCGGCTTCGAGCACGATCGGGTCGTTTCGTTCCCAAGCATCGGGTGGAAACATCTTTTGAAAATCCGCCAGACGATCGTCGGCGCTTGCAGGCGCAGTCGCAATTTCGTCGGCGACTGTGGGTGAGCGCCACTCGATCGACGGATCGATCCACGGATTGACGGCGAGTCGATAAACCCAATAGGCCACGAACACCACGGCGAAACTAGCGGCGGTGCGTCGGGTGCGAGAGGACATACGGGGTAATTACGAATTACAAATTACGAAGGACGAATGAATTAGGCAGAGAGAATATCGAATATGACGCTGTTTAGTTGATCGGTCCGTTGTCCGTGGTTTCTATTTTGTCCTTCGTAATTTGTAATTCGTAATTTTCCGCCTCCTCACCCCCGATCCCTGACCCTCTATCCTCCCTCGCTGCTCACTGCCCGCCCCTCACTTCTCATCCCACCATATCGCCCCAGCAACTCATCCCAACGACGCTGCGTGCGCAACAACAGCTCGACGACTTCGCGCACGGCGCCGCGACCGCCGACGGCAGTTGTGACATAATTCGCAATGTTGCGCACATCTTCACTGGCATCGGCTACCGCCACGCCCAATCCGACATTCAACATCACCGGACGATCGGGCAGATCGTCGCCGATAAAGCAAACTTGCTCGGGCCGCAGTCGCAATTCCTGAATGATCTGCCGCACAGTGGGCCATTTCTCTTCGACCCCTTGGCGCACCAGGTCGATGCCCAACTCGGCGGCGCGTAGTTTGACGATATGCGAGGCGCGCCCGGTGATCAAACCGAAGCGGAAGCCGGTGCGTTGCCAGAGCTTGATGCCCAGGCCGTCGCGAATGTTGAATTGTTTGGTTTCGATGCCTTGGTTATCGAACACCACACCGCCGTCGGTCAGCACGCCGTCGACGTCGGAGAGTAGCAGTTCGATTTTTTGGCAGCGTTGTTCGAGTGAGGACACGGTGGCGGGTCGAGCGCGAAGGGTGGAGGGCAAATTACGAATTACAAAGGACGAATTACAAAAGAATTTCGACGCATAACTCTTTCACCGGAGTACCGTGAAATGCGCTTGCGGTTTAGCTCGCTATTGGTTAAATGTGCTTCGTCATTCGGACTTCGGATTTCATTCGACATTTGATTTTCGACTTTCGTCATTCACGCACCTGTACTTCGTTGCTGCTCTTCGTTCGGTTCCCGAAAAACGCGGCGTTTTTCGGTCTTGGTAACGGCAATGGCGACGACTGCGGGATTGATCCGGTCTGCGTTGACTTGAGCGCCGCGTCGCCATGCCCGGCGACTTCACGCCCGTTGCTCTTTTCCGGCGGAAACAGGCTGACAATATCGGTAATGTCGAGCATACCCAGCGGACGCCCGTCGACATCGACCACGGGCAATTCGCTAATTTTGCGTTCGGCCATGATCTCGACCGCATCGGTCATCATCGCTCCGGCCGGCACCGTGGTCGGCCGCTTGGTCATCACCGAGCGAATGGGATCGTCCAACAGATTCTCGCGCCGCGATTCGAAGAGTCGAGCCAGATCGCTGTCCGTAAAAATTCCGCGCAAGATTCCCTCCGGGTCGACAACCATCGTTGCTCCGCTGCGCCGGCCCGAGAAGCGCACATCGACAAACACCTGCCGCACCGAATGCGAGCAACTAACGACGCGACACTCGTGCAATTTGCGCATATGTTCTTCAACTTTTGCCAGCTTGCGACCCAACGCTCCGCCGGGATGAAACCGGGCGAAGTCCTCGCGACCGAACGATCGCATCCGACTGGTCACCAGGGCCAAGGCGTCTCCCATGCCCAACATGGCCGTGGTGCTGGTGCTGGGGGCCAGACCGAGCGCACATGCTTCTTTGAGCGGGCCGAGTTCGATGACGACCGAGGCCGCTTGCCCCAGCGTGCTGCCGCGTCGGCCGGTGATGGCGACGATCGCTACGCCGAATTCGCGCAGCGACGGCAGCAATCGCACGACTTCTTCGGTCTCGCCGCTTTGCGATAGCACCAGCACGACATCGTTGGTGTGTACGCGCCCCAAGTCGCCGTGAATCGCCTCGGCCGGGTGCATGAAGTGTGCGCGCGTGCCGGTCGAAGATAGCGTGGCGGTCAGCTTTTGACCGATCAGGCCGGCTTTGCCGATGCCGGTGACGATGACCGAGCCTTCGCAAAAATACAGCAAATCGACCGCCCGGCAAAAATCGGTGTCGAGTCGCGCAGACACACTGTCGAGCGCCTGCGATTCGAGCAGCAAAATCTGCTTGGCGTAGCGGAGTTGTTCGAACGGCGAC
>JAYTAU010000761.1:0-2488 GCA_043737375.1 Planctomycetia bacterium | reverse complement strand
CTGTATAATGTCGGCTCGTACTTAGGGGCGACCGAAAAATAACTTCCTCACAAAATCCTCTCCCTCTGGGAGAGGGTGGGGTGATGGTCGAAAATATCGGGAAGTTATTTTTCGTTCGCCCCATATTGCACAAATAGTCATGCGACGTCCGTTAGCTCTCTGTTTGCTCTGTTCCCTCCCGTTCAATTGACTTCTCGCGGTAACCACGTCTAACGTTTATTTTCACCGAATCACTCCATGAAATTTCAGCAAACTACGCTTGCCAACGGTCTTGAAGTTGTCGCCGAGTGCGACGCCGACGCGCATTCGACCGCGATGGGCTTCTTCGTCAAAGCCGGCGCGCGAGACGAATTCGATCGGGTGTCCGGCGTCAGTCATTTTCTCGAACACATGGTCTTCAAAGGAACACCCACGAGAACTCCCGACGATGTAAATCGTGAGTTCGACGAAATGGGTGCCGATTACAACGCATTCACTAGCGAAGAAAGCACGGTCTATCATGCGGCCGTGTTGCCGGAGTTTCAATCGCGGGCGGTGGAGTTGTTGGGCGACATCATGCGGCCGTCGCTCCGCGAAGAAGACTTCACCACCGAAAAACAAGTGATCATCGAAGAAATTCGAATGTACGATGATCAGCCGCCGTTCGGTGCAGACGACAAATGCCGGGCCACGTTTTACGGCAAGCACCCGCTGGGACGCAGCGTGCTGGGGACTGTGCAAAGCATTACCGATCTGTCGGTGGATGACATGCGCAAGTATTTCGCGCAGCGATACAGTCCCAAGAACATCGCCCTGATCGCTGCGGGCAAGATCGATTTCGAGCAATTAGTCGCCACGGCCGACCAAGTCTGCGGCGAATGGGAACCGTTTGCGGCACCGCGCGAACTGCCGCCCGTCGAACCACAACAGGCCTTTCAGGTCGTTCACCGCGAAAGTGCCACGCAACAGTACTTGATACAAATGGCAAACGGCCCGACCTCGGCCGATCCGGATCGTTTCGCCGCCAAATTACTATCAACTATTTTGGGAGATGATTCCGGTAGCCGGCTGTATTGGAAGCTGGTCGATCCGGGCTTGGCCGACAGCGCCAGCCTACATTTTTCGGGCTATCAGGGTGCCGGTGCGTTCATGACCTATTTATCGTGCGATCCTGAAAACATCGGCGATAACATTCAAGCAGTACTCGATATTTTTCGGACGGTCGAGGCCGGCGGCGTCACGGAAGCCGAACTGGTCCAAGCCAAAAACAAAATCAAATCGCGCGTTGTGCTGGGCAGCGAGCGACCTCGCGGACGATTGTTCGTCGTCGGCGGCAATTGGATGTATCGTCGCGAATACCGTGCGGTGCGCGACGACTTGGCGAGTATCGACGGTGTCACGACCGATCAAATCGCGGCGGTACTCAAGCAGTATCCGCTGACCAAGAATACGAGCTACGTCGTGGGACCATTGGCTGACGTTGCGGCTCCGCGATAGTGCAGGCCTGTTCTTATAGACACCTCGCACAGTGTAGGCACCTTGCGGAGCGATACGACCACATGGAGACGATGTCACACTTTGTGTTCAATTCTTGTTAAGCGGTTGTTTCGCAAGGATTTGATTGGGTGTTCGACGCCAAGCGGCCCTAGAACCGGCTGAAAAATGCTCCTATACTGACTCCTCGGGGAAGCGATACCGACACCAGGCACGTAAACCAGCCGTTTCGAAATGTCTGCGCCTCGACTCGAACGACGGACGCTGCATTATCGGGGCCATGTTCAGGGCGTCGGCTTTCGATATTCGGTTGCGACGATCGCCGAGCTTTTCGCGGTTACCGGCTACGTGCAAAACCTGGCCGATGGTCGCGTGCGATTGGTTGCCGAAGGTGCTGCCGACGCGCTCGATAATTTTTTGACTGAAGTTGAATTGCGGCTTCAAAAATATATTGACAATATCGACCTGGTCACTGCCAATGCCAGCGGTGAGTTCGACGACTTCGAAATCAAGCGATGATTCGAAACCCAGGCGATTTTCGGAACACATCATTATTAGGATAAGCGTGCCAATAGCATGTTGACGTCTTCGTTGGGCTTGTTGGGTGTGGTATCGACTTGGATGACTCCGGTCTGGCTATTGGCCGCTGGAGTTGCCATCGGACTAATCGTGCTCGGTTTGTTGTTCGGTGTCGTGGCGCTGCTTTCGCGTCGGACTGCGGCGACGATTAGCGCGGCCGTCCATGAGGGATTTTTATTTCCCGTCTTGATGCTCGGCGCGGCGTTCTCCGTGTTCGCGATTGTGGGCGTGTTCATGGTACCTTACAAATCGCTATTCACTTCGGTCACGCGACTGGCCAGTGCGACCGAGATCAACGAGACCGTATCGGTCGCCGCCGATGCCAAAGATCAATTGGTCGATCTGGGGCTGGTGCCGGCCGAAGTGCGGCTGTTGCGGTTGGACTCGGATCGGCACATGTATATCTCGGTCGAGCTGCCCGGCTTCGGCAAAAATC
>JAYTAU010000760.1:0-2490 GCA_043737375.1 Planctomycetia bacterium | reverse complement strand
CTCAGGGCAGTGGGCATGGCACCCGGCACCCTGCATGACACTTGGATCGATTTTCGCTGCTCACCCCTCGCTCCCATTTCTCTGTTATGCTGCGTAATACTAATAAACAGCCACTCTAACTTCAATCTTCGCATGAATCGCTTTGCACTATTGGCGGTCGACAATGATCCGCCGGCTGCCTTGCTCGATCGATTATTGGCCCTGCCGGTCGAATTTCTGGCCGGCGGCGCGGTAGCGCTGTTGTTGCTACTGTTCATCGTCTTCCGTTTGCTGGGGCGAAAACGGCCAGCACCAATCGCACGATCGGCCGATTTGACGATTGATCTCGCCAAGCTCAGCGTCGAAGGTCCGCCGCGCACTGGTCCGGTTCTCGAACTCTACAACGTGCCGGTTCGACTGGCCGTGCTGGTGATCGCGCCCACCGGCCGTGGTAATGAACTGCCGTCGGAATCGGACCTGACGGAAGTGGCCGACCGGATTCTGCCGGGACTGAGTGACATAGTACATTTGCATGGCACGCGGATCGTCCGTTGGCCGGCACAACTCAGCACGCAGGGCTTTGCCAACACGCTATTCGGCAATGTGCGGCTCCCCGGTGATCATGGCAAAGGCTCGCCGTGGAGCATCGTGGCCGGTCGCTTCGAACACGAAACGCAGCATTTGTTGGCCGGGCTGGTGTTGTGTGCCGACGTGCCGAATAGCCTAGGCCAATTTGTTGCCGATCGCCCCAGCCAATGGCTCGACATGTTGCGAGTGCGGCCACGTTAGCTAGCAGTACGATACTCGTAACGCTGTTCAGCCCCCGGCTTCGCCGAGGGATTGATCGTGAGTTTCGATCTTCACGCAATTGATTGCTTTCGTCCGTTTGCCACCGTCCCCCGCGAAGCCGGGGCTGAAAATGAACTCCCTAGTTTCGCCATGACCGCTCGTAAACCCCCGCGAGACCCTGAACAACTGCGTGCCGATGCGCTCTCCATCTGGCAGGCTGGTCTCGATGGCGTGCGCTCCGACACTCTGATGGCTGCGGCCATGCAAGTCGACGGCGACTGGCTGATCATCGACGATGAGCCTCTCGATCTGCGCAACGTGGCGCGTATCGTCGTGGTGGGTGCAGGCAAGGCAGGCGCGGGTATGGCTGCGGCAATCGAAGCGATTCTCGGCCCCCGACTACTCGTCGAGAAGCAAGTCACCGGTTGGTTGAACGTGCCCGCCGATTGCGTGCGACCCTTGCAAGCGATTCACCTGCACGCGGCTCGCCCGCCCGGTCGCAACGAACCAACTGCCGACGGTGTTATCGGCAGCGAGGCGATTTTGCGGCTTGTAGGCGAAATGTCGCCAGATGATCTTTGTTTGTGCTTGATCTCCGGCGGTGGTTCGGCCTTGTTACCCGCACCGATGAAAGAAATCACGCTGGCCGATAAACTTGCGGTCACGCGGCATTTGAGTGCGGCCGGCGCGAACATCGTCGAACTCAACACGGTTCGTAAGCAACTCAGTCGCATCAAAGGGGGCGGACTCGCGCGGGCTTGTCGCGCGAAGTCGTTGATCTCGCTGGTCATCTCGGATGTGATCGGGAATCCGCTGGATACGATTGCCTCGGGCCCGACCTTGATCGACGACCGTTCGACCAATGCCGCGGCGGCGCTGGCGATACTTAACCGATACGATGCAGCCAATGCCGGGATTTCCCGCGCGGTGTTCGATTACTTACGCGCGAAGGATTCCAACGACAATCGAATAGGAGTGCAACGAGTACCGGATTGCTCCGTACGCCACGTAATCATCGGCAACAACGCCATCGCGGTCGATGCGGCCGGCGTCATGGCCGAGCAGCTGGGCTATTCGCACGCCATGATCGCAGCCACGGAACTTGAAGGCCCTGTCGACGACATCGGCCGGCATTTGGCCCAGCAAGCCGTGCGAATGCGCGACCATGCCGGCCCGAACTGTTTGATTAGCGGTGGAGAAGGGACCGTGCGTTTAGCGGATGAATCGCAACGAGGACTCGGCGGACGCAACCAGCAACTCGTACTCGCCGCGTTCGATGAACTGACTCGATTAGGCGATAGCGACGGCATCGTGTTATTATCGGCAGGGACTGATGGCGAAGACGGCCCGACCGATGCGGCCGGCGCGGTGCTGGACTCGCGCACGTTCGCTCAGACGCGAACGCTAGCCCTCGACCCGAACGATTTCTTGCAACGCAACGACGCGTACCATTTCTTCGAACCGCTCGATGGCTTGATCAAGACCGGGCCGACGCATACGAATGTCTGCGATTTGCGCGTGATGGTGGTCGATCAATCGCTAGGTCCAAAGTAGTCGGCCGCGAATGAACGCAAATGAACGCAAATGAGAAACAGATGCAACAGATTGTCGCTAAAGGCGTTAGTTGAATGAAAGCTTCTATCGATGATTATTTTATTGACCTGATCCCCATCGTATTTAATGACTTCTTCACAGCGAGGAACGCCTACGCGTCACCTAACC
>JAYTAU010000759.1:0-2493 GCA_043737375.1 Planctomycetia bacterium | reverse complement strand
ATCTGGTTTTGGCGGCGACCAAGTCGGGGGATTGCGAACTCATTCTGATCAGCAGTCGGATCGATCGCACGCCGCTGACGGTCACCTTGCAAGAATTGCGACGCGAGCCAAAAACCAAACTGATTCCGGTCATTTTACTGTCTGAGGACGACGAGCAAGAACGCTTGGAGTATCTGGCGAACAGTGATCCGTTGACCACCATCACGTTGCGCCCGCGCGATCAAGTAGCCCTGGAGTACGCGGTCGAACAGGCGCTCCGCCGAGCAGGTGATTCGATGGTCCCGCCGGCGGTTCGCGAGCAACAGGCCGAAGCGGCATTGTTGGCCATGGCCGAGCTGACTGCGCGATCGCCCAAACTGTTCGACTTTCGCGTGCACGATACGGCGATTGCCAAGGCCTTGACGATGCCGGGGTTAAGCAAGTCAGCCGCGCACTTGTTATCGCTGCTGGGAACGCACCAATCGCAACGGGCGTTGGTCGAGCTGGCCAATCGCAATGGGCAACCCATTCCGTTGCGTCAGGCCGCCGCCGGGGCGTTTTGCGAAAGCATTCGTCGCCATGGCATTCAACTGACCAAAGACGAAATTAAACGTCAGTACGCTCGGTACAACGAGAGCGAAACCGAGGAGCAGGCGAGCCAGGAGTTGCTGACCGCGATGTTGGATGCGATGGAGAGTAAATGAATGGGGAAGGTGGAGTGGGGAGTGGGGAATGATTTCAAGTCAAATGCGTGAAAGCGTGAAATCGGAAAGCGTGAGATGAGACTTGAATAGCTGAGTTTAAATAAGGGGCGACTAGTGCCTGACCAATTGATGCAGCAACGGACCAAAGACTTTGCCCTGCGCATCATCAAGATGGTCTCGCAACTGCCGAAGTCCGATATCGCGAGAGTGCTTGGCCGACAAGTGTTAAGGTCGGGGACCGCTGTCGCAGCAAACTACCGTGAAGCAAGCCGTGCCAGGTCGCGTGCGGAGTTCATTTCGAAGTTTACTGTTGTCGAGGGCGAACTTGATGAGACGCTGCTTTGGGTCGAATTGTTGATTGATTCAGAAATCGTTTCCAAGGCTCGACTTGAGCCATTACGACGCGAAGCTGACGAACTGCTACGCATCATCGTGGCTTCACTTCGAACGCTAAAGAAAAAAACAAGCACTGCCAACAAACGTTAATCCTCTCGTCTCATTTCACGCTTTCCGATTTCACGCTCTCACGCTTTTATTGCTCCCCATTCCACCCTCCCCATTAAATCCACGCTTCCCGATTTCACGCTTCGCATTTCCGGTTTCCGATTTCCCAAATCCGAATTTCTCCGCCTCTTGCCACCGCTCGACAACAACCTGTCCTCCCCTCCCATCAAGGGCCTGATCGGCTCCGGCCCGGCTATGTCCGAGGTCTATCGCATTACACGCCAAGTGGCCAAGAGTAACGCCTCGGTGCTATTGCTCGGCGAAACAGGCACCGGCAAAGAACTCATTGCCAAGGCCATTCATCAACTGAGCGGCCGCAACAGCGGGCCGTTCGTGCGCGTGAATTGCGGTGCCCTGACCGAAAGCCTGCTCGAAAGCGAACTGTTTGGGCACGTCCGCGGATCGTTTACGGGTGCCGTGGCGAATCGCACCGGCCGTTTCGAGGCCGCGCACACCGGCACGATTTTTCTCGATGAGATCAATAGCACCACGCCCAAACTGCAAGTCAAACTGTTGCGCGTGTTACAAGAGCGCGAGTTCGAACGGGTCGGCGATACGCAAACCGTGCGCGTCGACACGCGCGTGGTTGCCGCCAGCAATCGCGATCTGCTAGAAGAAATCGAGAAAGAGAACTTTCGCGAAGACTTGTACTACCGTTTGAATGTCGTGCCGATTTATCTGCCGCCGCTACGGCAACGACGCGAAGACGTGCCGGAGCTGGTCGGACACTTCTTGAACATTTACAACGAAGAGAATGACCGGTACGTCGTGCATATCGATCGCAAAGCGCTCGAAGCACTGCAAGATTACGCCTGGCCGGGCAATGTCCGCGAACTGCAAAATTACATTGAGCGCGCCGTGGTGATGGCGATCGGTGACGAGTTGACTTGCGACCTGTTGCCGCCGGCCGTGTTGGGTCAAAAGGCGCCGCGCAACATGCGCAGCGGGCGACCGGCCGATGTCGAAAGCCTGACGTGCGAATTGGTCGAACAGGGGCTACATGCGGCTGGCCCGCAAGAGGACAATCTGCATTCGAAGATCGTTAACCGGGTCGAGCGCGAGCTGATTGCCCAGGTCATGCAGGTCTGCGACAACGTTCAAACCAAAGCGGCTACCAAGCTGGGCATCAATCGCAATACGCTGCACAAAAAGCTCAAAGAATACGGGTTGGAATCGGACGGCGAGGAGTAACTTGCCGCAGATCGAGCGGCAGATTCTCGGTTGGGCGGTGAGGTATAATGGAGCGGTACAGCCGACCGACCCGCACAATGTTCACGGACCGAAGCCCACCCATTGCAATGGGTGG
>JAYTAU010000758.1:0-2497 GCA_043737375.1 Planctomycetia bacterium | reverse complement strand
GTCATCGGCGGCGGCCCCGGCGGATATGTTGCTGCCATTCGCGCAGCCGAGTTGGGTCTCAACACCGCCTGTATCGAAAAAGAGCCCGTTCTCGGCGGCACTTGCTTGCGCGTCGGCTGCATTCCCAGCAAGGCGATGCTCGAATCGAGCGAGAAATTCTACGAAGCCAAGCACGGCTACGCCGAACATGGCATTGTGCTGGGCGAAGTCAAACTGCAGCTCGACGCCATGCTGGCGCGAAAAAACAAAATCGTCGACACGCTGACCGGCGGCATCGACGGCCTGTTCCGCAAACACAAGGTCACGCGATATTTGGGCGCTGGCAAACTGGCTGGCCCCGGAAAAGTCATCGTCGAAGCGCCTGCACCCGGAAACGTCAGCGGCCCCACCGAGGTCACCGCTAAGCACATCATCATCGCCACGGGCAGCAAACCGGCCACGCTGCCGGGCATCGAGCTCGATGGCGATCGTATCGGCACCAGTACGGAAGCCCTTTCGTTCGACAAAGTCCCTAAGCACTTGGTCGTGATCGGCGGCGGCTACATCGGGCTGGAACTCGGTTCGGTTTGGAATCGCTTGGGCAGCAAAGTCACAGTGCTCGAATTTCTCGATCGGATTTTTCCGGGCACCGATAGCGAGCTGGCTCGCGAGGCGCTCGAGATTTTCAAGAAGCAAGGGATCGAATTTCGCCTGGGTAGCAAAGTCACGGCAGCGCGCGCGGCAAAGGACCATTGCATCGTCGAGTGCGCAGGCCAAGATCCGATCACTTGCGACCGCGTGCTGGTCGCTGTGGGCCGCATGCCCTACACCGAAGGGCTGGGGCTAGAGAGCGTGGGCATCGCGGTCGACAACAAAGGCCGCATTCCGGTTGCCGATCATTACCGCACCACGGCCGACGGTGTGTACGCCATCGGCGACGTGATTGCCGGGCCGATGCTCGCTCACAAAGCCGAGTACGAGGGGACCGCGTGCGTCGAGCAGATCGTCACCGGGTACGGGCGTGTCAACTACGACGCAATTCCCGCGGTGATTTTTACCGAGCCCGAGATTGCGGCCGTCGGCAAGACCGAAGACCAACTTAAAGAAGAGCAGATTCCGTATCGCAAAGGGACGTTTGCTTTCAAATTCAACGGCCGCGCCATGACCTTGGCGAACACGCTTGGCAAAGCCAAGGTGCTGGCCCATGCCGAAACCGACCGCGTGTTGGGGGTCCACATCATGGGCCCGCACGCGGGCGATATCATTGCCGAAGCCGCTGCGGCGATGACGTTCGGCGCGACCAGCGAAGACATCGCACGCGTGGTTCATGCGCATCCGACGTTGCCGGAAACGTTGAAAGAAGCCGCGATTGCTGCGAACCGGAAGCGTTAGCTAACTCCGGTCGCTGACGCTCGCATTCGCGCCAGCGCCAATTCCTTCACTCCGCGGAGATCCAGCTTGCCGGTGCCGAGGACCGGAATCGCTTCAACCTCGAAGTAACTGTCGTTCGAGGGGATCCATAAATTCGGCAAGCCGGCGGCGGATAAGTGCTTGCCCAGTTCCTCGGTCCGGCTGTCCAAATGAGTGTGCAGCACGATTAAGCGTTCGCCTTTGCGATCGTCGGGTACGGCCGTAACGACAACTTTTAGCTCGTCTTCGGCGGCCCCGAGAATCTTTTGCAGATGTTCTTCGATCTTGATGTGCGGCACCATCTCGCCGCCGATCTTCGAAAAGCGACTCTCGCGGCCCGTAATCTGAATGAACCCCTCCGCGTGCAAAAACGCAATGTCGCCGGTTGTGTACCAACCGTCTTTGATGACTTTCGCAGTCAGCTCGGGCCGATTCAGGTAGCCGCGCATTACGTTAGGGCCGCGGACGAGAAGCATGCCCGCTTCACCAATGGGCAACTCAACGCCCGACTCGGGATGGACGACTTTGACCTGCACATGCGGTACGGGTTTGCCGACGGTTCCCTCGCGTAAGCCGACTTCGTCTTTGCGCGGGCTGCGACTGGGCGGAACATTGACCGAGACCAAAGGCGAAAGCTCGGTGCAGCCGTAGCCTTCGATCGGGCGTACTCCAAACCGCGCAAGAAACGCGTCGGAGAGTTCCGGCGGCAGTTTCTCGGCCCCCGCCACCACGACATCGAGCCGCTTCATGTCGGTCGGGTCGCAGCGCCGCAAGTAGGTTCGCAAAAACGTCGGCGTGGCCATCATCACGCTCACGCCGTATTTGCCCGAAAGCTTCGAGACTTGTTGTGCATCGAGCGGATTGAAATGATACGCTCCGGCGGGCTTCAGCGCCAGCACGGTCCACAGCGTCGCTAGGTATCCGAACGAATGAAAGAACGGCAAAATGCCCAGCGCCACGTCCTCATCGGTCAGACGAATGACCGAGTCGATGGCTTCGATATTCGAGCGGATATTCTCATGCGTTAGCATCACCCCTTTTGGTTCGCCGGTCGAACCGCTGGTAAAAATCACCGTCAATAAATCGTCCGGCTTAACGTCGAGCAAAC
>JAYTAU010000757.1:0-2504 GCA_043737375.1 Planctomycetia bacterium | reverse complement strand
GATTTTACCGCACCTGCCGGCCTGATTTCAATGCTGCGGTAGGACGGAATTCATTCCGTCTTGCAGCATCGATCGACCAAACGTAAACGGAATGAATTCGGCTTTACTTTCGTAGGTCAGGCGGTGTGAGCTTCTCGAAAGCAGATCGGGTTTTTTGTTGGGCAAGATATGCCGCAAATCCTTCATCCCCCGGCTTCGTCGAGATCGTGGTAGCCGAACATTCTAATCTGGTCAGAATGATCACGTACTAGTCGACGCAGCTGCTCAATGTTTTGTCGCCGCAGTTGATCGCTGTCGGCACGCTGGGCCGCAAGTTGCGATACCGAATGGTCGTCGGTGTCGAGTTCGACGCGTAGGTAGTACGCATCACCAACATGCAACTCCCAACGATAGCCCTGCTGAATGGCGACTCCACAATGGCCGTGCGTGTGGCCAAACAATTCGATCAGAAGTATTTCGCCGGCGATATTTAGATCTAACAATGGCCGCGCTTTCAAGCCGAACCATGTCGTATTCGAGGCTGCATATGCTCGCCAGCGAGGTTGATGGGCGAACTGAATGGGCAGATATCGCCATGAGCCGGCGCTGATATTTGCGAGTTCTTCGTCCGAGATATGCACAAGAGCGTTGGGGAAGTCGGCAAGTCCGCCGGCATGGTCCGGATCACCATGCGTTAGCACGATATGCTTCACATCGTTTGCACTGAAGCCAAGCTGTTCAATCTGGCGTATTGCCGTTTCACGCTCGTCAAACTGAAATCCGACCAAGTCGATCAATGCTTGGCCAATCCGTGCTTCAGGTTGTTGCACATCCAGCAGCCCGATGCCCGTATCGACGAGTGTCAGGCCGTTGTTGTCTTCGATTAGCAGACAGTGACAACCAGCACGCGGTCCGCCCGGCGCTTGCAACGTTCCGCAATTGAGATGATGAATGCGCGAGCAGGACATTTGCACGGTGCGAGAGAAATTTAACTATCCCCGAGAGGGCTCGAACCTCTAACCTTCGCCTTCGGAGGGCGACGCTCTATCCAATTGAGCTACGGAGACCTGCATTACGTTCCAATTTAGAACTTGCGGCCTGAGAAAGCAACGGCCTGAGAAGAAGGGGCGAGCCTTGGCGGGTCCAGGCGAAGATCAAATCCGAATGACGAAGCCTGAATGACCAATCGGGAGAAGTTCGAATGTCGAACTTCAATTGTCGAAAGAATGACGAAAATCAAAAAAAACAAAGCACGGCGGCCGCCGTTCCATGAATGGCGTTTAGCGGCAAGCCATTGGTCATTCGAGCTTCGTCATTCGGGCGTCTTTCGACATTTGATTTTCGTCATTTGTCGCGTTTCACCGACCTATTTCTTGCCGCCGAAGAACGATAGAAAACCTTTTTTTCCGGCCTTGGCTTCCAATAGCTCTTCCGGCGACTTCTCAGCTTCACACAGGGCTTGAGCCATCTGCAAAATTTGCTGGGTGATGATCGCCTTGGGCGCTTGCTCGATGAGCGGCACGCCGTTGTTGCGAACTTCGACCATCGTGCGATAGTCGTTGGGCAACTGCCAGAAGATTTCACGGCCCATCGTCTCTTGGGCCTTTTTCAAGCTGATCTGACCGCTCTCAAGACCGGCACGATTCACAACCACGCGAACTTTATCTTTCAGGCCCGGCACTTCGCCGAACGACAGCATCAGCCGGACCACATTTCGCAAGCAGGGCAAATCGAGTTGCGTAACCAGCAGCACATGGGTCGCCGCTTCCAACGCGACCATATCGAGCGCGCTGTAACCTTTGGAAAGGTCCAATATCAAGTGCGTGAATGTCGCCTTGAGCAAGCCGAACACGCGCTGCATATCGTCGGGCGTGATCAGTTTTGCGTCTTCGAGCTGCACAGGTCGCGGCAACAAGAACAAGCCGGAGCTGTGCTTGGTAAGCGATCGTTTGAGCAAAGCGAAGTCGAGTCGCGTGACGTTTTGCGCAACGTCGACCAGCGTGTAGTCGGGTATGGTATCGAGGAACACATCGGCATCGCCCAAGCTCAAATCGAGATCGACCAACGCGACCGAGTTCTTAGGATCCTGGGCCAGCGCGCAGCCTAGGTTCACGGCAATGCTGGTCGTGCCGACACCTCCGGTCGCTCCGGCGATCGCGATCACGGCACTGCCGGTCTTGCGAGAATCTCCGCGGCCCGTTCGGCGGTCGTTGATGCGTTCGAGCGCGGCGACCAAGTCATCGATCCGGACCGGTTTGGGCAGGAACTCTTTGGCTCCGGCGCGCATCGCACGCAAAATCAACGTGCCGTCGGTCGATCCGCTGACGACCAGAATGTTGCATTCGGGACTGGCCATCGCCAGTTGCTCGACCAACTTCAGGGCCTTGTCGGGATCCGAATCGAGCGCGACGACGCCGATGTCGGGGTGCGTTTGCGAAACCACATCGGCAAAAAACTCGTAGCGCGAACACTCGGCCTCGAGCCAGACCATGTCGAGACCCAGCAGCGTGGTCTTCAGACCATCG
>JAYTAU010000756.1:0-6270 GCA_043737375.1 Planctomycetia bacterium | reverse complement strand
ATTCCGTCAACCCGGCGATTCTCCGTCACGAATCCCAGCCCCTGACGGCTGCGTTGCCGCGGCGAGCCCCGCAGAATTCGGCTATTCAGCAAAACCCGCCCCGAAGCATGCCGATCCAGACCCATGAGAATTCTCGCCAGTTCCGAACGACCGGCCCCCATCAAACCAAAGATCCCTAGCACCTCTTTCGCGCGTAGGTCGAAGTTGATCTCGGCGACGATCCGCGGCTGCGAAAGATTTTGCACCTGCAGCAAGACCTCTGTTGGCGGATTGTTGGTCGAGTCGCGAACCGGATAAAGCTGAGCGACCGGGCGGCCGATCATCTTTTGCATCAGCCCGCGGGCGTCGATCGCGCCGGTTGGCTCGTCCGCCACGAGTGCGCCGTCACGCAGGACGGCCACACGGTCACAACTTCGTAAAATATCGCCAATCGCGTGGCTGATCCAAACGACCGCGCGCCCCTGCCGAGCCAAGCGGCGGACCAGTTGCAGGAAATGCGCGGTTTCTCCATCGCTGAGCGAGGTGGTCGGCTCATCGAGCAAGACGATTTGCGAATCGTCGGCCAACACGCGGGCCAACTCAACCAACTGTTGTTGTCCCGCGGAGAGTTGCGAGACCAGCGTCGCCGGATTGACAGCCAAACCGACTTGATCCAACAACGCCGACGAAGCGCGGTTCATTTCCCCCCGCCGGAGCCAACCGAACTTAGCGGGAGGATCGATCAAGAACAAGTTCTCGGCAATCGTCAGGTTGGGAAAGAGATTCAACTCCTGATGGACAAGGCCGACTCCCAACCGCCGCGCGTCACGCGGTGTCATTGGCGCATAGGATATGCTGTCTAGCAGCATTGCTCCCGCGTCGGGAAGCAAGTTTCCGCCGATCAAATTCATCAGCGTGGATTTACCCGCGCCGTTTTGCCCGACCAGTCCCAGAATTTGCCCCGGCACGATCGTCAAGTCGAGCGGGCACAGCGCGGGCACGCCGCTGAACGCTTTCGAGAGCCGGCGTATTTCCAAGCCGGTTGTCGCCGAGCGTGCGGTCATGCGACGCTCCAACGATGCCGCAGCGAATCAAGCAGCGCCGCGAAGAGGATCAAGGCCCCCTTCGACATTCCCACGGCGAAATAAGACAGGTTTTGCAAATTCAGCACATTGTCCAACAAGGCAATAAACAGCACGCCCCCCAAAGTCCAAGAGACTTTGCCTTTGCCTCCGAAGAGACTCGTGCCGCCGATCACAACCGCCCCGATCACGTCTAGCAGCAAATTCTTCCCCAGCGCAGGGGAGCCCGTTTCGAGCTGCGACGTATAGATAATCGCGGCGATACCGGCCAACAATCCGGCCAGCCCATAGACGCCGCATTGAACACGATGCACGGGCACGCCTGAAACCACCGCGGTTTGCTCGCGTTGGCCCAGCGCTTTGAGCCAGCGGCCATACTTCGTACAGCCTAGCGCGAGCGCGACGGCGGCCGCCAACACGACAGCCAGCACCACTTGCAGCAGGGTGTGCGTTCCCAGCCGGATGAACGACTCGGGCAATCCGCCGATATTTTCGGAATGTGTCGCCCAATTCGCCAAACCGTATAAGAACATCATCGAAGTCAGCGTGGCGATGAACGGCGGCATCCGCAGATAAGCCACGCAAATACCATTGCCCAAACCGAGCACTGCCCCGATGACGGGCATGACGACACAGACCGCCATCGGGGCCCATGGTGAACCGCCCAGCCAACCGCCGTCGCCGCTGATCAGCCAGGCTCCGCAAACGGAAGTCATCGCCAGTATCGCGGTAATCGAGAGGTCGATCCCCCCCGAGATCATCACCAGCATTTGTCCTAAGGCAACAATCAACAACGGTGCCGCGACGCTCAATACATTCACCAAATTGCCGCGCGACGCCATTCCCGGCGTCACCCCCGCACTAACGACAACCAGGATCGCGCACATCCCCAGGGTCAGAAAATCGGATTGCAGCAGTTTCCGCCAGTTCAATGTTCGGCCCTTCCCTGCTGGCTGATTCGTCCGATTCAGTTGAATCACTTTTGGGAAACTTGCGCTCCCCACATCTGGGCCTTACGCTGGTCAAGGTTCTGTTGATGAATCACAAACCCTGGATCGGGGATCGTGCTGTCGACTTTTTTAGACGCGCGGAGGTCGGCGATGGTTTGCACGCATTTTTCTGCTTCGAAGTACACATCTTGCACGCCGGTGGCATCCAAGTAGCCATCTTTGAGCATCTGATAGGCGGTGGCATCGCCGTCGAACCCCCCCAGAATGATATGCCCCGGTTTGCCCGTCGGGTGATACTTGCCCACGGCTTGCAGCGCGCTCACGATGCTCGGCAACAGAAAATCGGAACTGGTGAAGATCAAGCGAATGTCGGGTGTCGCCGTCAAGGCGTTGACGACCCCGGCCTGGGCTTTTTCTTGATTCCATTCGGTGGGGATACGGGCGACGATCTCGATCTCCGCGCCCGTCGCGTTGGCTTCATTCACGGCCGTCTCGAATCCGTCGCGGCGCTGGATGGCGTTGGAATCCGCCAGATCGCCGATCAAGATCATCGCTTTGACCGGCTTGTCAAATGACTTGGCCTGTTGAATCAGGTATTCGCCGGTTTGCTTGCTGAGTGTGAAATTGTCGGCGACAACAGCGACTGTTTTTAGCTCCGTCGAACTCGCCGGACGATTGAAGAGGACGATCGGAATATTGGCGTCATTCGCCGCGCGAATCATCGGGCCGCACGTTTTCGTGTCCTTAGGCACCAGGATAATTCCATTAACCCCACGCGTGATCAGGTTTTTGACTTGCTGCAATTGCCGATTTGCGTCGCCATCCGCAATCGCTTCGACCACGTCGTACCCGCGTTTCTCGCACTCCGCCTTGATTGCCGCATGGCCAGCCACCCAGAATTCGGTTTGCAGCGTTTCGAAAGCGACCCCGATCACCGGCTTCTTGTCGGCTCCGGTGCCGGCAGGACCGTTATTCGCTCCGTCACAACCGCCGACCGTCGCTAGCATGAATGTGCAAGCGAACCACCAAAGTGCGGCGGGGTACTTCACGACAATGCGACTCACCGGCGATGTTATGATCATCGTATTCTCTTAGTTCAGTAGTGGCTTTAAGTATGCGCAGCTTTGCCGAACCCATTGGGCTTCTTTGCGGATTGTCGCGTCCAAACTTTCCTCAAAGGGAGTCCAGAGTTCCAGTGTTGCCGATTGGCAGCGCCGGTGACACTGCAGTTTGTCGATCAACTCGGGAATGTTCAATTGCCCCGCGCCTGCGGGACGGCCTGCCACCCAAAAACCCATCTTCGTGGGAATGCGGCCGATGGCAAAGTCCTTGATGTGGACGTTGATCACCCAAGGCGCCAGCTCGCCCAAGACCATGTCGATCCCTTCACCCGCTCCCAATGAATTCGCCGTATCCAAACAGATTCCGATACGGTCGGAATTGACCGTTTCAAGCAATTTTCTCAAGGTCATAGCCGGTAGTCGGTCGTGGTTTTCAATCGCCAACCTAATATCCCTCAACTCCGGGAGGCATTCCACAAGCAATTCGCGGATTTGTTCGACTGACGGATGATAGTCGGCGTCGTCAATCACGAATCGGACGAACGGCGAGCCGACAAGCCGCGCGATCTCGATGTATAGCTTTAATCTTTCGACGGTCAGTCGACGCGCGCCAACTTCGATCTGCAAACCGCTCGCCGCCGCGGCGTCGCTTAGCCGCCGCAGGCGTTCCGGTGAAAATGTTTCCATTGGTAAATTGTCAGCTATTTGCACCGCCTTCGCCCCCACATCGACCGCGGCCCGCAGCAGATCGTGCTCGTCCATCGGCCGCTCAGGGTATGCCCCTTCGAACCCGATTCCCCAACCGAACGCATAACTGCTGATCCCGAACTTCATGACTTCAATCCGCTCACGGCAAGTTTTGCATCGTGGGACGCGGTAATATCGCGCACTTGTTCGCGGATATCATCCAGTTCGAAAATCTTTTGCCAGCCCTCCCGAAAGAGAATCGGCTTCGCCCGCTTGCTGATCTTGTATGCCGCATCGGAAAAGGTGCCGTTCACTTCGCCGAACAAGACCGCGATCTGAATCCGCAAATGACCCAGCACGAAATCTCGCACGGCTTCCGGGGGCACGCCGGCGGTAACCAATCGATCATGTCCCTCTTTTACGACCTCCATGCACGTTTGCGCGAGCGTTTCCACCAGCGCCGGTTCGAGCATCGCCATCTGTTCCAAGGTGACGCGATGCGCCCGGCTCACAGGTGCGTACATCGCGGTGGAAACGGCCACTCCCAGCTCGTAATAGGATTCCGCGCCCCACATCAGCGCCACGACAATCGCCTGCTTGGCCGTAATGCCGCCATAGAAATCGCGGAAGTCCTGTTCCGTCGGCTCCCAGTTGAAGACGGAAGGATGACAGGGATGCGCGATCACGCAGCCGATATCGTCGCGCCGCGGCAGTTGATTGTCGAGCGGAGCAGCGGGGTCCAGCGACAACAGCAATGCACCCGATTTCATCCTTGGCACCAAGTCTGCCGCCACTTTACCAATCGCCACATCGGGAACCGCCAAGATCACCACATCCGAAATCGGTACTACTTCCTGAGCGTCGGAAATCTGAATTCCACGCGAACGGAGATTTTCGACCCCCTTTGGCGAGATCTCAACATACCGCACGTCATAAGCTGTTTTCAGGAAATTATCGGCCAGCCGACAGCCCATTTTGCCGCCGGCTCCAATGACAGAAATGATTTGCATCGCGAATCTGCTCTTTCTCGGCGAATTTTGATTTGGTTCGACGCGCGTTCAATTTGCGCACTCAATTTCGACAACCCGGCGCTGTCGAGCTGACTCGTACGACGCCTGCACAATGGCCAGCGTCTTGAGGTTGTCCTCGGCGGAAGTTTCGGCAGGCACGCCTTCTTGAATCGACCGCAACAGATTAGCGTGACAAGCGACCATGCTGCTATGCACCAGTGCGTAACGTGGATCAGCCCACGCATAGAACGGAGGCGGATAGCGGCGTCGTAACGTGCCGGTAGCGGTGGTCATGCTGATCCAGTAGTCATCGTCGAGTTGCAGCGTGCCCGATTCCCCTTCAATCAGAATTCTGGTTTCGGGAAAGCGGTCGTTTTCGAGCTTGCTGGCGTAACTTAAGTTGCAAATTACCGTAACGTCCGAGGCCGTCAGCAGCATGGTGCTGGCCAGATCCTCGCCGCGAATGTCTGCCCGCGATCGGTTCATTTGAGAATAAACCAGTCGTGGTTCGCCCCACAAAAAACGGGCCACATCGAAGATATGCGTTCCCATATCGGACAAGATAAAATCTGAAAGCTCTTTCAGATTCGGCTGACTATCGAAGACAGGAAAGCTGTTGTTGTAATCAATTTGCGCGCGCAAAATTCGGCCGATGGGATTTTCCGCAAGCATTGAATGCAATTGGCGAATGGGCCGCTGCCAGCGCCAGTTTTCATGCACGCTCAGCATAACGCCGGCGTCGCGACAGGCCGTTGACATCGCCACGGCGGTCTGTAGGTCACCGGCCAACGGCTTTTGGCAAATAGCGTGACAGCGCTGTTGGGCCGCGGTGATCACGATCGGGGCATGCGATTCGACGTTCGTGACGATGTCGACAAACAACGGCTCCTGCTCTGCAAACATTGCCTCGATGTCGAGATAGGCGCGAGCAATGCCGAATTGATCGCACAGCCGCTGCGCTTTCCGCAGGTCACGATCGACAACGGCAATGCACTGGGCACCATCAATTTCGCCCCATGCCGACAATTGATATTGTGCCCAAAACCCGGCACCGACCAAAGCAAAACCGGCTCGGGCTTGGGAATGATTATTCATGCGTGTCGGATCACTCACGAACACTATTTACAGGGTGCGTTGGCCTACTTAAGGGGCAAATTCTTGCAATACCTGTGAAACAATCAAGATACTATGAGGAACTTTACTGAGATCTTAGTAATATGTCAAACGTATCTTGATTCGTTGTTCCGAAAGGGCTAAAAGGGCTGTCACAATTCCGACCTGTCACGCGCGCGAAGCCGGGGGCTGACGGATTTACGGCATATCGCGGCCGACAAAAATCCCGACCTAATACCGAGACGCTCATGCGGCTCGGCAGGAGTCGAAAAGGTGTGCTTGATTTCAGGCCAGCCGTCGCGGTAAGTTCCAACATCTACAACCGCGCGCAAAACCATTCAACGCACAATCCGATCAGAACGCGTTCAGGATTGAATTGAAACTCGAA
>JAYTAU010000755.1:0-6270 GCA_043737375.1 Planctomycetia bacterium | reverse complement strand
TGCCGCGCTGGCCGGTCAACATTCAAGCGGCATTCATGGACACGCTGCACCAGCAGTACTTGTTGCATGCAGTTTTGATTCTGTTCATGCTGGTTGCTTCCTTCATCGACCTGGACGAGCAACTGATTCCCGACACGGTCACCATTCCCGGTACGCTGTTGGGACTTTTCCTGTTGGTCGTCATGCCGGCGTCGCTGTTGCCGCAGATGCAACTGATACCATTGCCCGCCCCCGCCGGAAATCTGGCGGTGTTCGATCTGGTGACGATCGCCTCGCCGAATGACTGGCCGGCCGAACTCAATGGTGCTCCCAACATCCTAGCGTTAACCGTGGGCCTGGGCTGCTATTGGCTCTGGTGTTTGGGACTACTCGATCGCACTTGGCGCGGACGCCGCGGCTGGCGCATGGCGGGGCGAATCATGCTGGCCCGCATTGCGCGCGATCGTATGTCGCTGCTCGTGCTTGGTCTGGCGATTGCGGGCACGATCGGGATTACGACCGTGTGGGCCGGCAACATGGCGTCTTGGCGGGCTTTGCTGACCGGTCTGGTCGGCATGGTGGTCGGCGGCGGGTTGATTTGGATGGTGCGGATCATCGGCAAGCTGGCCTTGCGCAAAGAGGCGATGGGCTTCGGCGATGTGACCCTGATGGCGATGATCGGCGTGACGGTCGGCTGGCAGGCCTGCTTGATGATTTTCTTTATCGCCCCGTTTGCCGGGCTATTGCTCGGCTTATTTCAGTGGTTCGCGAGACGCGAGAACGAGCTGCCCTATGGACCGTTTTTGTGCATCGCCACGATCGTCGTGATTTGGAATTGGGCCGGCATCTGGGAATGGTCGCGAGATTTTTTCAGCGTGCCGGGACTAGTGCCCATCGCGATGGCCCTCTGCATGGCCGTCATGGGCATCATGCTGGCCGCACTGCGATTCATACGGGGCGGGTGATGTGAGCGGGTGGAGTGTAATGAGGTTCTGGCGAACGGCAATACGTCTATGCCCCGAGCGCTGTAGCGGGGTGATCTGGATTCGGATAGTGGAGGGATACAATCGCTACAACCGGCGTTGCAGACCCCGCTGTCCTTGTAGGAGCCGATTCCTATCGGCGAACTTTGAGTCGGACCGTACGATTGCTCGATGATGTAAAGAGCGGCAACTTGCGACTTGACTACCTTGTTGATTCGGGGTGCCATGTCCACGGCTCTGCATGGCATGTAAACCCATGCCAACGATAATCGCAACTTGCATTTACCCCTTGAACATGCCCACTCAGGGCAGTGGGCATGGCACCCAATGATCACTCGCGTCTAAGCGTTAGTTCGGCATTACTGTAGGTCGCGTTCCCCCACCTCCCACCTCCTATCCTCCGTCCGCATGTCACTTTTCGAAGCCGTCACCGATCTCGACGACGCTCTGCAAGCGGAGGTGATCCGTCGTCGCCGGTATGGCGTGATCGAAATCGTCGACGGACGTCTAACGCGCGTGGTGTTTCGCCCGTTTCCAAAATGGGTCAGTCTCTGGGAGTCGTTGTATTGGGGTGAGTGGAGCCATCGGCGGCGCCGCGGCGGCCGATGCTATCTGTACTTCAATCAGCCGCTATCAACTAGCAAGTATTTGGCATTGAAGTACGTCCTATCGCACCGCGACACGTCATGGCGATCGATTGTTGCGGCGATGCAAGTGCTCGACCGGATTGCCGAAATCAAACAATCCGACGCGATCGTGGCCGAGGCGGCGAATCTGCGCATTTCGGAGCGACTAGCCGTGCGTCTCGGCTGGGAGAAACACACCAACAGCCGCTGGCACCGCAACTATATCAAGCGATTTTACGGCGAGTATCCGGCGATCGCTCACGAATCGGAGCTTGCGGTGCTAGCAGAGTGAACCAAGCTTTTCAGCAGTGGAGTTGTGACCGCTATCCACCCATGGCAATGAGTGGGCTTGAAATGGCGTTGTTCGATCTACCCTTCACCCGCATTTTCTGCTCTTGCGGCGTGTTCACTCGGTCGCTACCATCCCGCCGCCGTGCATCGGTCCGTCCCGTGACCGATCGGTTTTAAGTCAATCGTCTTTTTAGGAGAACTGCATGCGGGCCGTCGCCATCCGACGCTCGCTGGGGTTAGTGCTGCTGTTGCCACTTTTGGCCGGCTGCGCTCAGAATCCGTATGCGGTTCAGGGCCAACTCAGCACGCTGCAACAGCAACAGACCGTTATTGCTTCGCAGAATCAGCAGCTCCAAACGCGGGCCACCACGCTCGACCAGGACAATCAAGAGCTGGAAACGCTGCTGGCCCAATCGCGTCAGCAAAATCGCTTGCTGCAAGATCAACTGATCGTCATTCGCGAGCAACACAACAGCACCACGGCGCAGTTGGCTCAGTTGCGCGACGAGAAGCAATCGTTCGAGAAGAAAGCACAAGCCTCGTTGGCTTCGTCGCGACAGCGGGCCGGTGCCACGATCAACGCCAACAGCAGTTTGCAAAAAGCACTGCCGGTATTTGCCATTCCGGGCATTGAGTCGCGACAAGACGGCGATGTGGTGCGCATCGAACTGCCGTCCGATAAGCTATTCGACCCGGGCGGTGCTCGACTGCGAATGGATGCGACGACAATTATCGATGGTGTAGTGGCCGAGATCGAGCGGTCGTACCCAGGGCAATATATCGGCGTCGAAGGACATACCGATACCGACCCCGTGGCACAAGGCGGGCAATGGCTCTCGAACCATCAGTACTCGGCGGCACGCGCGCAAGCCGTGTTCGATTACTTGTCAACGCGATCGCGCTTGAAGCCCAATCAGTTGTTCGTCGTCGGGCACGGCGGCAATCACCCGGTCGTCTCGAACGCCACGCTGGCCGGCAAGGTTCGCAATCGGCGGATCGAGTTGGCGATCTATCCGGAGCGGGTCGGACAGTGAGGCAGGAGTTAAGGATGTGGGAATGAAGGAGGTAGCGAACGTTCAGCCGATTGCGGTACGCCGACGTGGTGTCCAAGTCAAAAAGCGTGAAACCGGAAAGCGTGAGATGAGAATTGCAGATCAATGTCGAACTGCAACTCTCATTTCCGATTTCACGCTTTCCGAATTTATAGCTGTTGAAGCGCGATCGAGAAATTACGGCCCGAACAAAATCAACACCGCTCGTCCCTCATCCCTCGCCGCTCCGTTCTCACGCAGTCACTTCGTAGCCCTTTCGAGCCTTGCGCTTTAGCCATTCGTTGGCTTCGCTGTCGCCGGTGATTTGCTCGGTCTTGGGATCCCAAGCCAACTTGCGGTCTAAGCGAATCGAGATGTTGGCCAAGTGACAGGTCGTCATGGCGCGATGATGCGTGAACACGTCGGAAACCGGCATACCGCGATCGCGAATGCACTCGAAGAAGTTGCCCATGTGCGAGCCGGGCTTCTTTCCCTTGTACAACTTGGTGATGGCTTCGGCGGGTAGCTGGTTGTCGGTCAGGTCTTTGATGACCGTGCCTTCGACATCCTTGAGTTCGCTGCGGCTGACAAAGATTTCGGCCTTGTCCCCCTTAATCCAGATGCCGTTGTTCGGGCCATGCTGGATAATCATCTCGACATCGTTGGGGAACTTACAGGCGATCTTGAATTCGAGCGCGGCATTATACTGATTGTCGACCGTCGGGTAGCCATTCTTAAATGGTACCGGATGCACGCCCTTGCCATCGACCGAGACGGGGCCGCTGTCTTCCATGCCGATCGCCCATTGCGCGATATCGACATGATGCGCGCCCCAGTCGGTCATCTTGCCGCCTGAGTATTCGTACCACCAGCGGAACTCGTAGTGGCAACGACTTTGCGGGTAGCCCTTGCCGTCGGTCGGCCCACTAACGTAATCGACCAGCGGCGCTTGGCCGAGCCACATTTCCCAATTGAGTCCCTTGGGAACTTCGACTTTGGGCAGCTCTTTGCTCTTGCCCGAGCCGCCGATCGAGCAGGTGACCTTTTGGATTTTACCGAGCCGACCCGATTGCGCGATGGCCACGGCAGTGAGGAACTGCTGCGGGTGGCGCTTGCCGTAGTTGTCGGCAGCACTCATTTCGCTACGCTGCTGGGTGCCGACCTGAAACACGCGGCCGGTTTCTTTTTGGACTTTGCAGATCAGTTTGCCTTCGTCGATGGTCAACGTCAGCGGCTTTTCGCAGTAAACGTCCTTGCCGGCCTTCATGGCTTCGATGGCGATCTTCGAGTGCCAATGATCGGGCGTGACGATGGTCACGACGTCAATCTTTTTGTTGTCCAACACCTTGCGGTAGTCTTCGAACATTTCGGCTTTGCCGCCGACCTTTTGATTACCTTCTTCGAGATTCTTTCTGTCCACATCGCAGACGGCCACGACATCGCCGTATTTCATGGCACCGCCGACGACCTGCCGCCATCGATCGCCCGTACCGATACAGCCGATCACATGGCGATCGTTCTTGCTCTCTTCGGCCGCGTGGGCCGAAGTGAAAATGTACGGCGCGATAGCGCCGGCAGCGGCGATGCCGACGGTGTTGCGAACGAACTCGCGACGATTGAAACGCGAACTACTCATGAAATGCTTCCTGTGTGAAACAACGATAATGGTTGGTCAGGCCCAAAACGGCATAATTCGTTAGGCTTCGGTATCGCAGTGATGCGAAGAACGCAACGATGCTACATTCTCAGCAATACCGTCCCAGTGATACGGTTCCGATGACTCGGTCCCAATAACTCGGTCTGAATAACTCGGTCTGAATAACATAGTCCAGTTCGATCCCCGTGAGTTGATTGTAATAACTGCCCCGGCGAGTTGCAAAAATTTAGGGGCAAAACAAAATCTTTCAGCCACCCAGTAGATCGGAAAGTCGGCATCCGAGACGATTGTCGCGGGGCAACGTTGCCCAACACAATTGCCAAATGCTGGGTCGAGAGACTAAAACAGATCAACAAATTCGGGACCCTGACCCCCGACCCCCGAATCCTAACTCCTGATCCCTATGCCGCCTGTTAATACGCTTCCCACGGTGCTGCTCTACTCCGACGGAGCGTGTAGCGGCAACCCCGGTCCTGGTGGTTGGGCGTTCATTCTTCGGCACCCTGCGTCGGGCAAAGAACTCGAACAATCGGGCGGCGAACTGCTGACGACCAACAATCGCATGGAATTAACCGGCGCGGTTCGCGGCCTGGAAACGCTCAAAAAGCCTTCGTTCGTCGAGCTGTTCACCGACAGTGTGTATGTGGGCAAGGGCCTTAGCGAATGGATGCCCAAATGGAAGGCCAACGGCTGGCGACGCCGCGAAGGTTCGCAGTGGAAAGAGGTCAAGAACGAAGACCTGTGGCGAAAGCTCGACGAACTGCTGGCCGAGCATCAACTGAAGTACACCCGCGTGGCCGGTCACAGCGGTCACCCCGAAAACGATCGTTGCGATGAACTGGCCGTGGCCGCGTATCAGCCGTTCTTAAGGAGGTAGCGGGGAGAAGGAATGAGGGAGGTGGGAGGTGGGAGGTGGGTGATGGGATGTGGGACGTAGAAGCACTGCGCTTCCAAGCCCACCCATTGCAATGGGTGGGATCTGGGCTGCATTGAAAGTCGCGCCCTACCGGCAATGTCGGCTGGCCCTTTGTCGCCTGGCCCGATAATCGCGTGAAGACTCGTCGGCGATTATTTATAATACAGCCATGCCGTCAGAATTAATGCTATCGCCGACGCTGGAACAACGGTTGGCTGCCGAGCAACTTGCCACGCCCGTCCAATTCATGCGCGGCGTCGGAGAAAGCAAAGCCGCGTTGTTGGCCAAACTTGAACTGCGAACCGCGCGAGACGTGCTGTTCTTTTTTCCACGCGACTATCAGGATCTGACCGACTTTCGCCCCATTACTGCGCTTGAAGAAGACAAACTGCAAAGCGTGCGCGGGGTCGTTCAAGAAGTCGATCTGCGCGGCGGACAAACGGGCCGCTCGATCCTAGGGGTCTTGATCAAAGACGACACGCAGTATCTACGCGCCGTCTGGTTCAATCAGCCGTTTTTGCGATCGAAGTTCAAGCCGGGTCAAGTCATCGTGCTGTCGGGCAAGCCGGTCATGAAAGGCATGCGCTGGGAAATTTCGCACCCGAGAGTTCAATGGATCGACCCCGAAGAAGAAGCTCCGGCGGGCAGTTTGTTGCCCATCTATCCGATGACCGAGGGACTGCGCCAGGGGCAATTGCGTTACATCATGCGCGAGGCTTTGCAGGCTTACCTGCTTGCGCTCGACGAAGTGTTTCCCGACCCGTTTCGCGAGGCACATCAACTCTGG
>JAYTAU010000754.1:0-6274 GCA_043737375.1 Planctomycetia bacterium | reverse complement strand
ATCCATTCGCGGCCATCTTCTTTATTTGTTGATCGAAGGGTAGGTTGCGACCGTCAACTGCTCGCGGGCGCGTTGCCAACCTTGGCGGATCATCTGCTCGATCAACGGAAGGAGAATCGGTCGCGACATACGCGCAGTCAATCCGGAGAGTTTGATGATCTGGCTGGTCCAATCGAGCCGTGTGTTTTCTCCAGCGCTCGATAGCCGCGCTGCGGTTTGAACTTGCAGTTCGAGGCCGATGCCTCGCGCACTGGTCAGCATGACCAACGAGTGTGAAGACTGAACATCGCGAAGAACGATGTCGACATCTAGCTTGCCTCGCAAGATCGACACGCCTGGCCGTACGATTGCAGTCAGCGTGTCGGCAGCCGGTCGATCCCATGTCTGTACGCCCGGCAGACCGCGCGCCAGCGCTTCGAGATCAATCAATAGCGCAAAGACTCGCTCCGGCGGGGCAGGAAAGAATTCGAGGCCGTTAAAAACGGGCAGGCTTTCGGGCATGGCAAAACGGAATTTGTTCCGTTCGAATTGGTAGAACAATTTAGAAGCTCAAACAAGTACATCATAACCCGACGCGTCAGCGAGGAAATCGCTGGTGTACTTGTCTCGCGGACACATCGGGTTAAGTTGACTCATATGACGAGCTATAGAAACGGAATACATTCCGTTTTACGGTTTCATTTCGTGGTGAACGGAATGATGCCGTCCCAAGCGGCGGGCGGACGGCCATTGTGTTGCTGAATGAATTTCTGCAACACGCGCGAGGCACCGTCAGCTTGATCGGATGAACCGAGCGATTGAATCGCCTGGGACCAATCTCCGCGCTCGAAAGCGACCAGCGACGCTTCATAATCCTCGACGGCACCCGGCGGCATAATGCGCAGATCGTGCGCTGAAAGCAGTTCATGCACATCAACGGCTTGCTCCATACCAAACGGTCGCACACGGGCCAGCCTGCGAATGCATGTCGGGCCGCCAAACGAAGTTTCGGCAAGCAATGTGTCGCGAACTTGCGCCGCGGTGTTCTGATCCAACAGTATTGCCGAGTCAAAGTGCCGAGTCATGCTTTCCAAACGCGAGGCGCGATTCGCCACGGGGCCGAACACGGTGACCTTGACATGATCGGCCGTGCCGATTTTCCCGGCCACGGCACGACCGGTTGCCACACCAATTCCCACGCGAAAATCGGTTATTTCGTGATCGGTCGCCGGCGACTTCCGTACGCCCTGTTCGCTTGGGGAGACCGCCGATTGTCGCCGCCCGGCATCAAACTCGGCGCGAATCGCCAGCGCGGCTTGGCACGCGCGCAGGGCTGCGTCGGGCATGCTCATCGGCCAGCCCCAAAAACCCATCGCTGCGTCTCCCTGAAAATCGCCGACCACGCCGCCGTGCGCCAAAATCTGTCGCGTCATGACTCCAAGAGCTCGACTGACGCGATGCAACAAGCCCATCAAATCGTGGGCTGCCATGTCGCTTTGCAGCGAGAACCCGCGCAGATCGCAAAACAACACCGAGACGGGCGTTTCGCGCGGAGCCAGCACCAGATCGGGGTCGTCGTTGGCCAGTGCTTCGAGTACCAACGGTGAGAAAAACTGCCGCAGCCCGGCTTGTCGCCGATCGAGCGCGCGCAACTGTCGCAACGATCCCAATGTCGAAGCGGCGATCTCGGTAAATTTCAAATCGTCGCGCAGGTCGGTTGGGTCGGCAGGGGTGTTGAGAAGCGGCGCGGCGGAAAATTTCGCCTCAGGCTCTCGCGCAGCCGACAGCAGTGCATCGGAATCTACTGCGTCCGGCAGCGGCCCATCGCTTATGAATCGGCCGGTCAGATAGATTCCCCAACCACGACAGGCCTCACCAGGCACCGGCGTACAAAAAGCCCAGTCGCAATTTTCGGCCTGGGTAAAAACTTGCGACGCGCCGAGAATGTTCCAAACATGCAGCACGCTTTCGCCGCGGACGACGGCTTCTTGAATCAATCGTTGGCTCGGTTGAAAACGTCCCGACGTCAAGCGTCGCTGATCCCAATGCAAGATCCGTACTTCCCGATCGTCGGCTCCGGCGGGCTGCAGCTCGACAATTGCAATCGCATCGGCAGTCGTCACCCCGGCGAGCAACACGTTGACCAATCGTACGTACAGTTCGCTGTCGCTCGTTGCGCCGGCGATCAGTTCCGGCAAGCGGCTAAGATTCTCGATCCGTTGGTCCGCATTGCGGAACCGCATCCGCTTAAGGTACTGCGCGCTGAATGTCTGTTCACGCAACGGTTGGGGAACATCGAGCGACGCTTGCACATCGTCGTCGGCCAGGCTGATCGTAGTGCTGCCTAGAACGAAGTGATCGCCGGGGCGCAGTTCGAAGTTCGGAGCAGTCTGTCCGCGCCAAAACACGGGGTTGCGGGCATGGGGCAGTTGCGTCACCTGCAGCAGTTTGCCGTTCCAGATCAGCCGCAAGTGTTCGCGCGAGACGCGATCGTCCCAGCCGACCGACCATTGCGCTTGACGACCGAGTACGACGCTCTGATCGACGGGCAATTTACGTCGCCAACGCTGCTGAATGTCGGCACCCTGAGCAATCAGATCAGCCATAACGAAGCAGGGGGCAGGGATCAAAGGTCAGGGAGCCGAATATGGGAGTAACATGTGGGAAGTCGGAGGCAAAAGCGTGAAAGCGTGAGATCGGAAAGCGTGAAATGAGAGTGTGAAGTCGGTGAGAGGTTGGTAGCACGCGTCGATACGTTTATAGTTTTGACTTTCGTCGTTCATTCGACATTTGAAGTTCGACATTCGAAGTTCGACATTCGAATTCGTCCCTTGGTCATTCCAGCCTTTACAAAGTAGGCCGGAATTCATTCCGGCTTTTATTTTGACGCCCTAATGAATGTGATGTAATGCAGCAGTAATCAAGCCGGAATAAATTCCGGCCTACGGCGTTTGCGTGTTCGTCGCCAGATCGCGTGAGCGCGTCGGTCGATAGCGTCGCGGCGACATTAGCCCGCGCACGACGAACGTCCAAAGTAGTCCGACGACCAACACGATTCCGCCCAATGCCAACAACCCGCTAGTGATAAAGCCGGCGCGAAGTTGATCGAGCGTTCCGCCGATCGCCGCGTCGTACGATTCTTGCACGACGACAAACCAGCCGGTCTCTTTCCCGCGAACCAACACGGGTCGTTGTGCCGCCAGCCAGCGGCGATTGTACAACGGATCTTGCGTGACTTGGCCGATCGGGTCGACATAGTTCGGCTCGCCGTCGGGTCGCGCCGGCAATCGCGCGGCAGGCAAGCGATAACGTTCCAATTCAGTCGACTGATTATGACCGGCAAACCGCGGGTGCTGCACGACCAGGCCCTGCCGATCGCCGTCGCGCATGTCGATCAATACGGCAAACTGATTATCGGTTCGCTCCAAGTCCAAAAATTGCTGTCCAATCTCGAACGACAAGGCAATCACCCCCAGAAATTCATGCTCGGGGCCGGGCGTCATAATGGGGGTCGAAATCGCCACACTCCAGTTGTCGCTCGATGTGCTCATATAGACCGCCGAGATTTGCGTACGCCGCAGGCGTTGATCGCTACTGGCGCGCCAATCCGAAGGCCGGTCGGAAGCCCCGCCGTTGAAGTAAGTTCGCCAGGCGAAATTTCTGCCGGTCGTGTCGCTGGCCGGTATTCGAACCAATTGCAGCCCCTGCGTGTCGGTGATGAACCAGCTTGCAATCGGGAATCGCGTCTCACCGCTTGAAAGTTCCTCCAGACGCTGCTCGATGGCGGTAATCTCGACAAAACGACTGTTGGGTTTGTCGGAGTCGCCGGCTTTCTGGTCGCCCGCTGCTTTGTCGGTTTGATTGTCATCCGCTGCTTCAGCGCCGGCGGCTTTCGCGGCCGGCTTGCGAATACGGCCGCGCAACGGACGCAGCTCCAAGTCCGTGGCCTTAGGGTCGCTCAGTTTTCTAAGCGCGGATTGCAGTTCTTCGTTCTTGGCCAATTTGGTCATAACACTAATCAAGTCGGGATCGGCCGCGATGCGTTCGACCGTTTCGAACCGGCGCTCCAACTCGTTCGAGGCCACTGTCGCCACGCTGCGACTGGCGAAGCTCAGGCTTTCCAGCGACTGAGTCGTGAGCGCGCGACTCGATTGATCGATCGAAGTCGAGAACCAACGCCAGGCGATAATCGCGATGATGGCCAGCAATACCGCGGGACCGACCGCGCCCAGCGCCACCAGCGGACGCCGGGCCCGCCTTCGTGCGCGATCGTCGAGCGCGCTGAGCACCGCTTGCACATTGGCAAAACGCCGACGCGGGTTGACGGCCAAGCAGCGATCGATCAAATCGGCTAACGCCCGATCGACCCCGCGCACGCGACGATGTTCGTTCGGAGTGGGCGACTCCTTGAGCAGCTTTCGATACCGGGCGAGTCGCTGTTCCAGATTGACCGCGAGGCCGTCCGCCGCTTGTTCGATTTCGTGGATGGCAGCGTCGTGGCCGTGCGGCGGAGAACCGGTCAACATGCAATAGAACAGCGCGCCCAACGCATACACATCCCACCGCGCATCGGGCATCGCCTGCAGGTCGGCCTGCTCGGGTGCCATGTAAAACAATGTGCCCAAGGCCGGGCTTTGCTCGCTCGATAAACGCGACTGACCGAAATCGGCCAGCCGGGGGCGGGTATCTTGATCGAGCAGGATATTCGCCGGCTTCAGATCGCAATGCAGCACGCCCTTGCCATGCGCATGCAACAGCCCGACGGCGATCTCGCGGAACAGGGCCACGGCTTCGTCAACGCCGAGTTGACCCTGCTGGCGAATGCGATCGTCGAGCGAACCTTGCTCGACATACTCCATGACGTAGTAGGGTGGCGCGGCGTCCCAGCCGACGTCGAGCAGTTGCACGACGTAGCGATCGGCCGAGAGGAACGCCAACTTCTCGACCTCGCGCGAAAGAATCGACCAGTCCAAACCGCCGCGATGCGCGTAAAATTTGATAGCGACTTGACGACCGGTGTTTCGATCGACCGCGACCCAAACTTCGCCATAGGCACCGGCACCAAGGAACCGACGCGGCTCGTAGCCTGGCACATCGACCGGCGGCCGCCAACGCTGCAGACTCAGATCCTGCGCACGCTGCTGCTCGGCAGTGTCTTGAAGTTGGGTTTGATCGACGTTGGGCATCAGGTCAATGGACCACGGAGACGCGGAGGCACGGAGAAGAACTTCGTGAACAAGTCTACCAACCAGCTAGCATAATTGATCTTTAGTTGGGAGGGTGAACCGCGACACACAGGAACTCGGTGAAGCGACATTCAGCCACAATGCAGACGGACTGTGCTTTGAAATGTTCTGAAAATCAAAACTCTTATATTTGCCCTGGAATGCTTCTCCGTGCCTCCGCGTCTCCGTGGTAAAATTATTAGCCGTGTTTTGGCCAGCAGAACAATCGCACGGTGTTGCCGTCGGGGTCTTGGACGACTATTTCTTGAAATCCTTCGGGATGGCCGCGCGGCGGAGTAAATTCCCATCCGGCCGTCGCCAGCCGCTGTGCCGCCTTCTCTAAATTCTCGACTTCGAATCCGAGGCTCCAGCGGGGGCTCGGTTCGCTGTCAATCTCTTTGGCGATGATCGCTAGCCGTGTTTCGCCCGCCTCGATCAGGGCATATCCGTCGTCGACCACGCGGACCAGCACCCGCAGTCCCAGCACATTGCGGTACCAATCGACGGTTTCATCCCACTTGACCGTCCGCAATTCGACGGAATACAGGCTGGGGCGACTTTCTCGCTTGAACGGCATCGCGGTTCGGTTCTCGCTTCGCAGGGCCAATGGTTATAACAGTTTACGGCAAACGACAGGCCCTGGTTCGACGCGTGAGCGAAGAGTCCGGCAGTCTGACATTGACCCGGGGTTGCCTTTCACTAAAATGTTGCGATTCTTGAGGTTAAATGCAAGCCGAACGTTTTCAGCCCCTTGGCTTTGCCAGGGGACCGATTGAAGCTGGAATTCAGAAACCCCGCCATAACCCCTCTCCCTCTGGGAGAGGCAGCGAGGAACGCGTCGGCGAGGGTATGCTTCGCTTTCGGCTGGACCCGGTAAAGTTAGAACTACTTGGATTTCTGAGGTTTGGCCGCAGTCTGCACATTACGAATTTCCCCCCGGCAATGCCGGGGGCCGACAGAATAATAGATTAGTCACGCGATTAATGCCCGAACCGACTGCCAACGCTGATATCAACGACTCGGGCACTCCCGCAAGCGGTGCCGCCGAAATGGGTGCCCTCGAAGCGGCG
>JAYTAU010000753.1:0-6278 GCA_043737375.1 Planctomycetia bacterium | reverse complement strand
AGCCCCCAGCCCCGTCTCTTGCTAGCATCGCTCTGCATGAGCATTAGCCCCATGATGCAGCAATATCAGGACGCCAAACGGGCGTGTCCCGATGCGCTGTTGCTGTTTCGCATGGGAGACTTTTACGAGCTGTTTCATGAGGATGCCAAGTCCGCGGCGCGGCTGCTCAATCTGACGCTGACCAGTCGCGACAAGGGTGAGAACCCGGTGCCGATGGCCGGCTTTCCGCATCATCAGCTCGAAAGCTATTTGGCCAAATTGGTCGGCGGCGGCTTACGCGTGGCGATCTGCGAACAGATGGAAGACCCGCGTCAAGCAAAAGGCATCGTCCGTCGCGAAGTCACGCGCGTGGTCACGCCCGGCACGTTGACCGACGACGCGCTGCTCGACCCTCGCTCGAACAACTATCTGGCGGCGGTCGTGGCAGATAAAAATGGCACCGGCGAGACCGCCGGGCTAGCCTGGGTCGAGCTTTCAACGGGAAAGTTTTTTGCTGCCACATTCACCGCCGCGCAACTGGCCGATCAACTCGCGCGAATAGACCCGGCGGAGTTGCTTCAGGCCGAGGATGCCGGTGCCCTGCCCTTTCTCATGGCACCGCGAATGGTGGTGACCCATCGTCCGCCGTGGGTCTTTGCACTAGGCACGTCGTCGCAGGCACTGACCAAACAATTCGGCACGGCCACGCTCGAAGGCTTTGGCTTTGATTTAGAACGCGACGTGCCGGCGATCCGCGCTGCCGGCGCAATCCTCGAATACCTCGGCGAAACCCAAAAGGCGTCGCTCGCGCATATCGATCGCATCGTTGCTTATCGCACCAGCAGCACCCTCGAGATCGACGAGTCGACGCGCCGCTCGCTGGAGATCACACGCACCTTTCGTGAAGGCCGCCGCGACGGTTCATTACTCGCGGTGATCGATCGCACATCAACGCCGATGGGCTCCCGGCTGTTGTCCGATTGGCTGGCAAACCCGCTGACCGATCGCGAGCAAATTGTAGCTCGGCTGGATGCGGTCGACGAATTGGTTCGCAACTCGCGACTGGACGATGACCTGCGTGAGAAGCTCAAGAACATCTATGATTTGGAACGGTTGCTGGCGCGGGTCATCACCCAGCGGGCCACGCCGCGCGACTTGGCATTCGTCGGGCGCACGTTGGCGTCGCTACCTGCGCTCAAAGCTAAGCTGACGCAGCGAAACAGCGCGCTGCTCAATCAGCTCGAAGCCGCGATCGATCTCTGCCCCGAGCTGCGCGCTAAGCTGGAAGGCGCATTGATCGACGATTGCCCGTTGTCGAGCCGCGACGGCGGTTTTATTCGAGCGAAGTTCAATAGCGACTTGGACACGCTACGCGAGTTGGCCACCGGCGGCAAGCAATGGATCGCTCGCTATCAGGCCGAGGAATTGGCGCGCACGGGCATCAGCAGTCTGAAGGTCGGATTCAACAAGGTGTTTGGCTACTATTTGGAAGTGACGCACACGCATGGCCAAAAGGTACCCGACCATTACATTCGCAAGCAGACCGTCAAAAATGCGGAACGATACATCACGCCGGAACTGAAAGAGTACGAAGAAAAGGTGCTAAGCGCCGACGAGAAAGCGAAGGAACTGGAGTACGATCTGTTCGGCAAGTTGCGAGACCAGGTGGCCGATTGTGCCAAACAACTGCAAACCACGGCGGCGGTACTGGCACAGCTTGACGTGCTGGTTTCGCTGTCTAGCCTGGCCCGCGAGCGCAGTTACTGCCGGCCAAGCATGGTCGACGAGCCCGTTCTGAAAATCATTGACGGGCGACATCCGGTCGTCGATGCGGTCGCCGCGGCCGGAACATTCGTTCCCAACGACACGCTTTGCGGATCAGACGATGGCTTGATCTTGCTGATTACCGGGCCGAACATGGCGGGCAAGAGTACTTACATTCGCCAAGTCGCGCTGATCACGCTCTTGGCGCAGATGGGCAGTTTTGTGCCCGCGCGCGAAGCGACGGTGGGTATCGCCGATCGCATTTTTGCCCGCGTGGGCGCTAGCGATGAACTGTCGCGTGGGCAGAGCACATTCATGGTCGAGATGACGGAGACCGCACGGATACTTAATACGGCAACTCCGCGCAGCTTGGTGATTCTCGATGAGATCGGCCGCGGTACGAGCACTTATGACGGCGTTTCCCTGGCCTGGGCCGTGGTCGAGCACCTGCATGATACGGTGCGCTGTCGAACATTGTTCGCTACGCATTATCACGAGCTGACTGATCTGGCGAAGACGCACGACGGGGTGCGTAATCTGAATGTCGCGGTACGCGAGTGGGAAGAGCAGTTGGTGTTCTTGCACAAGATTATCGACGGTGCGGCGGATAAGAGTTACGGCATTCACGTGGCGCGATTGGCCGGTGTGCCCAAAGCAGTCAACGAGCGTGCCAAGCAGATTCTCGCACACCTGGAACAAGAGCATCTGGGGGGTGACAATCAGTCTAAGATCGTAGTCTCGCGCGCCCGAAAAGGGCGCGAAGGAGATCTGCAACTAACCCTCTTTGCTCCGTACGATCATCCGCTATTGGAGGAGATTCGTGCGGTCGATTTGCACGCCACGACCCCGCTCTCGGCAATGCAGATGATCGAGCAGTGGCAAGCGAAGCTGGCGACGGAGAAGCGATAGTATGCGAAAATACAAGCCCGAAGCGCGAGCGAGTGAATTAATTTGCGGTCAGTTGTCAGGAGTTCGCGGTCCATTGCAACTCTCATATCATGCTTTCCGATTTCACGCATTCACGCTTTACGATTTTTGCTGCACTGCCGCGCTCTCGTGCCGAGAGCGGCTAAACGCTGCTACGGCCACTAGCCTCACTCGCGCGCCGTCCGGTATAACGAACATCCAGGGGGCAGGCATCTCTTTCGCTTTCGCGGAGCGGTTTATGTGCGTCTTTCGATCTGCGCTGGTGTTGCTCGCCGTACTCTCCTGCTGCCAAACGTCGAGGGCGTGTTTGTGGGATCGCGATACGCTGGCCATGGAGCGGCAAAAGTTTCCCACGACGTTGGAACTGATCACCGGCAAGTTTCTGCGACATTCGCCGCAGTTCTATCAGTGGCGAGTCGACGATCGCCAGAAGAAACTTGCCGGCGAGCCAGGGCGCGTCGAGTATTACGACGACTTGGCCGTCGCCTACGATAAGCTCGGCAAGCCCGAGCTAGCAATCGAAGCGATGCTCAAGAAGGACGCGATCAAGGCAGGTCTGTACGAAACGCACGCCAACCTGGCGACGTTTTATATTCATGCGGGCGATCTGACGCGCGGCTTGGAGGGGGTGAATAGGGCGCTTGAGATCAATCCCGACGCGCACTTCGGTCGCGAGAAGTATCAGAAGTACTTGGTCGAGTATTTGATCTCGCGGCAAGTCGATGGCAAGACAGTGTTGCCGTTAGGAGAGCACGAGAGTGGTAATTTTCTTGGTTTCTTGAAAACGGCGGAACCGAATCTTGACACGGAGTCAGCCGTTAAAGGTGTACTTGGCATGCTGCGATTCGCACGTTACGACTCGCCGATTTTGTTAGAAGTACTGGGCGATCTGTTACAGGCGGGGCCACGCACGGATTCGGCGCGGCAACTGGCGGCTCGTGCGTACTTACGTGCCTCGCAGTTCGCACCGCATGAAGTCGTCAAAGAAAAATACCATGAGCTGGCCGGTCGAGCTTTGTCGATGCAACTCAATCTCGACGGGAAACTCTCAGTCGCTGAGGTCGAGCATGAATTATATCTCGAAGTCAACCAAGCCAACCAGTGGTTTGCCGGCGTGCAACAGGACGAGCTCGGCTGGATAGCTGCGGGCGAAAACCCTGAAGATAATTTTGCCGAGAAGTATTACGCAGATCCCGAGGTTGACGCAGCCGTATTTGCTGTCGGCGATCGTGTGCAACTCAGCTCGACGTTTGTACGCGCAGCGTTCTGGACGCTGCTGGCTGTCGCCGTGGCATTGGCCGGATTGATGCTCTATCGCTATCGCCGACGACAAGCCGCGACGGTTCTTTAAGCGGGAAGCGATGGCGGAAACTCGTTCAACGTCAGAAATTGTTGCGGATTGAGCGGTTCGATTCCTTCGTCGGAGTACCGGCGAAAATCTCGTTCATTGAGCGTCAAAATATAGTTGAGCTTCAATTGTCGCATTACCGAGACGAGCCGTGCGTCATGCACGGCCACTCCACTTATGCCGACTTGTTCAACAATTCGTTTCCACTCTCGATACGATGAGGAGTCTTCAGAGACTACTCCGCATAGGCGTTCGATTATTGCCATGCGCCGCGTCACGGCTGTAGCGGAAAGTCCGTGGCCATTTTTATCGAGAGGTTGCGTCGCCACATTCCAGAACTCGGCGATGTTTTGAATCGCAACATACAATCGAGTGTTACCGTCGAAAGCAGCGCGTAGTGCTCTGCGAATAATTCGGTAGTCGGTAAAATTCGCGTCGAAGGCGCGAAGTAAAATACCGGTATCGACCAGCATTTCATCAATCGTGTTCAAGGTAGATATCTGCCCGCGAATAGGTGCCCTGGTAGCTCAAGTTGTGACTCGCCTCGGCATCTAGCAAACGATCCAATTCGTCCCCGCTTAGGCCCAGACGATCGGCGCACTCCGGCAACGCCAGCCGTTCCAGAAACGCCTCAAGACTAAGGCCCTTGGCTACTGCGCGAGCAACAAGCCCCTCGTAGACGGATTGTCGAAGTTCGATCGTGGACATGATTCACCCTACGAGCCGCAGCCGCCCTACGCCGAAACCGCAGCTTTGTATTCGATAATCTTCGAGCTTTTATCGTTGCGGCAGGCGCGGCTGATCCAGCGATGAAAGAAATCGCCGATCGAAAGCTCGGTCCCGAGCGAATCTTCGGTCACCAAAAGCTGAGCGATCAAATCCTTTTTCGTCTTCTCCACCGTGGTCACCACATCGACTGCGATGTACGGCCCGTTGGCGGTTGCATCCTTTTTCTTACTCTTTAACCCCTCGGGGACGATGCGCACATCGAGGTCGGTGTAGGTTTTGCCGGCATTGCCGTCCCATTGCAGACGGAAGCGTACGCCCTGCGGTTCTTTGCCGTCGTCGGCCTTGAGGCACTCGACCGGCTTGACCGTGCAATCGAAGCTGCGGTCCTTGATTTTGACCGTGCCCAGCGTGCCTTCGAAACCGCGCTGCGACCAGTCCGCGGCTTCCTTGAGACGGGCTTCCAGATGCGTTTGGACTTTGGCAAGGCTCATACAAATGTCAGCCAGGTTTGCTGGCCGCCGTTAAATGATAGCTTGACTAACACGACCGCATTTGGTCACGCGTGAGAGCCACGCCCTCGGCCGCATGAATGCTGACCAACTCGGGGGCTACTTCTATCTTACTCGAACGCGGCCGCGAAGGCATTGGCAAAATCTGGACTAAAATGCATTTAAACGCCGGGGTTTTCGAAAGCGGATCGAGTTTTCGCGGCACCAGCACATTCGCCTCGGGATAATACATGGCCGCGTTCCCCGGTTTGATGTCGCTAAATTCACGGGCCAAGATGTTTCGCATTTCGCCGACTTCGCTTTTCACCACCACTCGCTGATCGGGCTGCAAACCAAGTCGTCGCAGATCGTCGGGGTGCAGCAAAATGACATCCCGCCGCTCGACACCGCGATACAGATCGTAGTCTTCGTAAACCACGGTGTTGAATTGGCCCTCGCTGCGAATGGTCATTAAGCGCAGTGTGGAATTGGGAATGGGGAGTGGGGAATGAGGTGCTTCATTCCCCATTCCCCATTCGACATTCCCCATTCCTTCAAGCTCTGGCAGCTCATGCACAAACATGTGCGCCTTGCCCGAGGGGGTGGGAAACGTCGGCGTGCGAAACGAGCGCCCCGCGATCTGGAATTCTTGCTTGGTGCGGCCGATGTCGCTGATCGGCTCCATGCCGGGCACGATGCGACTGATCGCTGCGCGAATGCGGTCGGCGCTGCGCATCTCGGCCCAATCGACCGGACCTCCGACGGGCATCACGGACGTGGCAATGTCGGCAATGATTTCAATTTCAGATAACGGGCCCTCATGCCTGCGAGGACCGCCGTCGCTCAATCGCACATAACTGAACATCGACTCTTGCGTGGTCGACTCGGGCTCTTCGTCGCGCGCCAGCACCGGCAGGATAATGGTTTCTTTGGCCAGACCGAAAGCGTGGCCCGTGTTGAGCGTGGTGTTGAGATACACGACTTGGTCGAGTTGCTCGATCGCGTGCTGCGCGTACTTCGCATCGGGGTTCGAGCCGTATAAA
>JAYTAU010000752.1:0-2509 GCA_043737375.1 Planctomycetia bacterium | reverse complement strand
GAACTTCGGTTTCAACCCCGCGCGTGGTCACACCCAAGGGGAATTCGGCCACAACGACTTTTATCCCGTCGCCGTGGCCGCGGCGCAACAACGCGGACTCGACGGCCAACAGACGCTGTTGGGCATGCTGCTGATCGACGAGATTCGCGGTCGCTTGGCCGAAGTCTTCTCGCTGAAAACGTATAAGATCGATCATGTGGTCCACGGCGCGATCGCTTCGGCGGTAGTGTATGGTGCGATGCTGGGGGCCAATGTCGATCAGATCGAAAGCGCCGTGGGATTAGTCGTTGCGCATTACATTCCGTTTCGCGCGATTCGCGCCGGAAAACAACTTTCGGACAGCAAAGGCGCATCAGCCGCACTGTCGACCGAGATGGCCGTGCAAAGTGTGCATCGCGCGATGCGAGGCTTCATCGGCCCGGCCGACGTGTTTCGCAATCCCGAGGCAATCTTTTGCTTATTCGGCAAGCCCGCGACCGTCGGCACCAGCCCGTTCGAACTGGTGCTGACAACCTCGGGCGACGACTTTGCCGTGTGCGGAATGCACTTCAAACTCGGGCTGTACGAACATCAGTCGGCCGGCGCCATTCAGGGACTGATCGATTTGCTGCGTAAGTACCCGCAATTGGTCGGCGGAGTTGTTGAGACGAGTGCCGATGCCCTGCTTTCTCTGCGGATCACCATTTATGAGCCGGCGTTTGGCATCATCGGCGATCCGGCCAAGCGCGATCCGCAGACGCGACAAAGCGCGGACCATAGCATGGTTTACATCATCGGCACGTTGCTGCGAAAAGCGATTGAATCTGGCAAGACCAATTGGCAGGACTTGATGCTGCTGCCGGCCGATTACGATGACGCGGCACTGCATCACCCGCTGACACGACAGTTGATGGAGCGGATCGAGTTTCGGCATGGCGGACCCGAGTACGATGCCAAGTATCCTGATGGAATACCGACGACATTGGAACTCGAGCACAAAACGTTCGGTCATTTGTCGAGCGGACTAGTGATGTACCCGACCGGACATGCACGCCATTCGGGTGACGAACTGGAGCAGCTATTGAGCTATAAGTTCCGCGCGCTGGCAGCGCAAGCGGTGGACGATGTCGACGCGCTGTACAAACGATTCAGTAATTTATGTCAACAAACCGCCGAGAACATCGCGTCGTTGTACGACTTCGAAATTAAACGGTATCCCGACATCAATATTTAGTGAACCACGGAGACACGGAGACGAATAACGAAGGAAGAATACAATCATGACAATCGATTAGATATTAAGGCAGGGTCATTGATGACCGATTTGCAATTTGTATTCTCCGTGTCTCCGCGGTTCAAATATTTTCCGAATTCGCGTTCATTCGTATCCATTCGCGGCTAGATTGCTTTTCTTCTCTGTGTCCTTTGTGATCACTGTGGCAACCATCTGAATGACCGAGCGTCCGATACTCAACGGAATTATCAACCTCCACAAGCCCCTGGGACTAACCTCGCGACAGGCAGTCGACAAAATCAAACATCGGGTCAAGCCCAACAAAATCGGGCACGCAGGCACGCTCGACCCGCTGGCCACGGGTGTGCTGGTCGTCTGTGTCGGCGCGGCAACACGGCTCATCGAGTTCGTGCAGCAGATGCCGAAGCGTTACGTCGGCACGTTTCTGTTCGGCCGTTCGAGCCCGACGGAAGACCTCGAAGGCGAGATCACGGAGCTCGTCTCGCCGCCGATTCCCACGCGCGAACAGATAGCCGCGGCCTGCACAAGTTTCATCGGCGAGATTCAGTAGCGACCGCCGGCGTTCTCGGCGATTTGGGTCCGCGGCCAGCGATCGTATGCATTGGCTCGCAAAGGTCGGGACATAGAACATATCGCTCGTCCCGTGCAAATACATTCGTTGAACGTCGTCGAGTATCAGTATCCCGAATTGATACTAGACGTCGAATGCGGATCGGGAACGTACATTCGCTCGTTGGGTCGCGACTTGTCCGAATCACTGGGAACCGCGGCGGTGATGTCGGCACTCGAGCGCACCGCGATCGGACCTTTCAACATCGACACCGCTTGCGATCCACGTGATTTGCCGGCTGAAAAAATATCTGCCGTGCTACAACCGCCGGAAAGCGCACTGACTGATATTCCGCAAATCACGCTCAGCAATGTTGAGATCGAAGACATCGCCCGCGGTCGCTACATCGTCGCGCCGACAATCGCCGAAGTGCGCGGTTATGCCTGCGAAGGCTTAGAACTATTCACGGCGCTGGATGAACGCGGAACGATGGTCGCGCTGATGCGCCGTCGCAGCGAAACGAAGCTAGGGCCGTACATCAGCTTCGTGGCGATTTCGTAAAGTGACAACAACATGTAAAGCCGCGACCAGTGGTCGCGATTCGAGCCGCTTGGTGCCATAACCACTGCCCTGAACGGGCATGCCCGAGTCTCTTGATACAAGCTCGATACGCAAGCGGTGGTTTGGTGGGTCAAATACACTCGTTTGCGCTTCGAGCTCGTATT
>JAYTAU010000751.1:0-2511 GCA_043737375.1 Planctomycetia bacterium | reverse complement strand
CTCCATCCTCAACCCTCCTTTCGGGAGGGTTAGTTATGGGACATTTCTATCCGCGCCTTAAGGGGACAATTCTATCGGCGCATTACACAAATGAACTCTGGATAACTCGATATTTCATTTCGCGGATAGGGCGTATTGTTAAAAGAAGCCAAAAAAACCCGCGTCACCAGTGCTGTATTAATTCAAAGGCTCTATCGCATCACGTAGCCTTTGGACGCGGTTTCAAACCGCGCTCTCGCCGGCAAACAACTGCGGCAGAAACGCCTCGAAATTGCCCACCTCTTCGACATTGTGCTTGATCCAAGCACGGCCGCGCGCTTCGTTAAACATAAAAGTTCGAATCAGCGGGTTGATTAGCTTCCCGAGGATCCCTGATGCTCCGACCGTCAGGCTGTTCCGATAGAAGGTGCCCGTATCGGTTTCCTTAAATTCGTAGTCCATTCGCGCCAACCGCAGCCCATGAAAACGGGGACGATGGGCAAATCCCTGCTCGTCAAGCTTGGTGATTTCGGTATGAACATCGATCAGATACGCCGGTTTGGCGCCAAGCATTTCCGTCAAGTGAATGACGCTTCCCACTCCGATCGATCCGTCCGGGTTTCGTCGGGCGTACTCGATGGCGATGTGATCGCGCGGATGCCAAACTCGATAGCGATTGAGCCGTTGGCCCTCGTAATTGATCTCTCCTTCCAGGTGTTTGAACCACCAGACCAGCATTTTTGGGGTAACACCCGCGATGATGTCGTGTTCGATCCAGCAGTGGGTTCGGCCGTCGGCAAGGATCTCGAACCCCCAACGTGCAGTTTCGATGGATTTGCACTTCCATCGAATGTTCAAAGGCTCGGGGGCTTGTCGTTTCATAGGGAACTGTTTTAACAGCCCGTTGGAAAATTCAATATATGATCTGGGAGCCACTGGCTCGCGAGAGCAGTGCAGAAACGACTGTAGTTACTTACTGCTGGACATGCCGACAGCGGCACGCGGCGGCTGCGGCGTTCTAAGGAAGGTCGCGGAGCGGCCGGAAGTACGTTCCCACACAGGAGCGTGGGAACCAGTGCATGCCAATCAGAATTTGTGCTTCATCTTAGCCGACCAGCGCGTCGATCTTTTGGCCCGGCCGCACGAATTGCGGACGGCCCGCGACATCGGCAAGTACCTGCTTCTGATCGATGCCCAAACAGTGGTAGGCCGTGGCAATTAGGTCGATCGGTGCCACAGGATTTTCGGCCGGGTATGCGGCCATGCGATCCGAGGCACCATACACTTGCCCGCCGCGAATTCCGCCGCCGGCCATCACACTGGTAAAGCAGCCGGGCCAGTGATCGCGCCCATCGGCACCGGCACCGTCGCTCGATTTCTGTCCCACACGCGGAGTGCGACCGAATTCGCCGGTCCATACAATCAACGTCTCGTCTAGACGTCCGCTGGCGGCCAAGTCGTCGAGCAGCGCCGAGAAAGCCTGATCGGCCGGCGGCATCAGGCGATCTTTCAAGTCGACAAAGTTCCGGCTGTGCGTATCCCAATAAACGCTGACGTTCTTCGTGCCGTCGTTGGGCCAAAACACCGTCACCAGCGGAACACCCCGCTCGATCAGCCGCCGCGCCTGCAGCACCGATTGTCCGTGTGGATTAAGGCCGTAACGTTCGCGCGTGTGCAACGGCTCTTTGCTTAAATCGAAAGCCGCGGCACCCAAGGCCGTATCCAACAGCGACCAGGCGCGCTTCCGATGTTCGTCGCCCGCCAGAGTGGCGAGATCGGGCCACTGTTTACGGTCGAGCTCCGCCAGCAACCGTTTGCGATCATCGCGGCGTGCCGACGAGATCGCGGGGTTCGGAGCGAAATCGCCAACCTTATAGTCGGCCGCGCTGGGGTTCTGATCGATGATAAACGGATCGTACAGCGGCCCCAGCCAGCCGGCAAATTGGCCGCGGGTTTCTTCGACAAATCGAGGAACGTCGCCCGGCACCTGAGGACGGAGCGACACGAACGGCGGCAGCGGATTTTCCGGAGGTCGAACTTTGGCCAACACGGCACCGATGCAGGGCGATTCGGCCATGCGTTGCACCTCGGCCGGGGGCGCGTGTCCGGTCAGCATATAGTGCGATGCCGCAAGATGGTCGGCATTGCCATGCGTCATCGAGCGGACGATCGCCAGCTTATCGATTTGCCGCGCAAGCTGCGGGAAATGTTCGCAAACCTGAATGCCCGGCACGTTGGTGGATATCGGTCGGAATTCGCCGCGGTACTCGGCGGGGGCAGCGGGCTTCATGTCCCAGGTATCTTGATGCGCCGGTCCGCCCCACATATACAACAGAATGCACGACTTGGCCCGACCGAAGCTGCTTGCGGGCCGCACAATCGGCGAAGTCGCTTGAGCATGGGCTCGTTCGCGCAGCAAGTCGGGCCACGTCAGGCCGAGCAACCCCAAGCTGCCGACGCGAATGATCTCACGGCGCGAAAGACTCGCACGTTGAAATTTTGAAGCCAACGACATGGTGATTTCAAGTTGAC
>JAYTAU010000750.1:0-2518 GCA_043737375.1 Planctomycetia bacterium | reverse complement strand
TGCTCCCAGTTTCTTCAAAGGTTTAGCGATGGGAAAGAAGTTGTATGTGGGCAATCTGCCCTGGTCCACCACGTCGGCCGATTTGGAGCAGATGTTCGCTGCCCACGGCACAGTCAACAATGCCGAGGTGATTTCGGATCGTGAGACGGGCCGCTCGCGCGGGTTCGGATTCGTCGAGATGGAGTCGGATGAGGGCATGAATGCCGCCATCCAGGCCCTCAATGGTGCCGATATGGGGGGCCGCCCGCTGACAGTTAACGAAGCGCGCGAACGCACGCCCCGTCCAGGTGGGGGTGGTGGCGGAGGCGGAGGGTACGGTCGTGGCGGCGGAGGGGGTGGTGGCGGATATGGTGGCGGTGGAGGAGGTGGCGGCGGTTACGGCCGCCGGTAAGCATAAATCGGAGTTGGGAAATCGGAAGTGAATTGACTTGCTAGAATTTCCAGTCTCCTGCCCTCGTTCTCTTTTCAAAGCGTCGCGCGCGATTTTGAGGCGCGTCGGTGCCTGCTGATTCGTTACTCGAAGGTGCCCGTTGATTCGTTACCCGAAATCGTTTAGACTTTCGGTTTCACAAATTTCTCACCGTTAGATGATTTGAGCGCTATGTCTTTTGTTCGACGTGATAAACCCGTGCGGAAGCGTGCCAAGGTCAAGGCCCGCGGCAAAAAGAAAGATCCGATTTTCATCGACGGCCAGCGCCCGCGGCCGATGTATATCGACTACAAGGATTTGGAACTGTTGACTAAGCTGACCAATCGTCAGGGTAAGATCGTCAGCCGCCGCAAGAGCGGTTGCACGGCCGCCAGCCAACATGCCGTGACCAGTGCCATCAAGCGCGCTCGATTCATGGGCTTGCTGCCTTACGTGGGCGAGTAACGATGCGAATACCCGGCCCGATTTATGCCGGCCAGTTTTGTCAAGAAGCCCCAACATATCCCCTCTCCCTCTGGGAGAGGCAGCGAGGAACGAGCGGTGAGGGGCGTGCTTCACTTTCGGCTTGATCCGGTAAAGCTAGAGCTTCTAAGTACAATAGGACGACGAGCCGCGGCGCGTCGTCCTTTTTTCGTGCGCTGACCAAACCTCACTGACCAAATCGCTGAGAGTTACAGTTGAGATACGTCCCGCCGCTCGCCAAAGCTTCGCCCTTCGCCCTTCGTAATTCGTAATTCGTAATTTTTTGATGCCCCCGTTCCGCACCATCCGCCGCGTCGAATTCCGTGATACCGACGCGGCAGGCATCATGCACTTCTCGGCATTCTTTCCATTGTTCGAATCGGTCGAACACGAGTTTCTACGCAGTTTGGGTCTCAGTGTGATGCAGCCCGACGGAAATGCCACGCTCAGTTGGCCGCGGGTTTCGGCCAGTTGCGAATATCGCGGGGCCGTGCGGTTCGAAGATGTGCTGGATATAAGTCTCTCGATCGGGCGATTGGGTGAGAAGAGCGTCACGTATCAATGCACGGTCGATCACGCCGGTCGCCGCGTGGCCGAGGGGCGTATCGTGGCGGTCTGCGTGCGAATGCGTCATAATGAAGCGATGCAGAGCGTCGCGATTCCCACCCGCTACGCTGATCTGCTGCGACCGTACGTAAATGACACCGCGATTTAACAAAAGCTAAACCGCAAGCGCGACACAGAGCTTCACGAGCGGGTTTCGGCAACCCATTCTCCATTCTCCATTCTCCATTCTCCATTCTCCATTCTCCATTCTCCATTCTCCATTCTCCATTCCCACATCCTCATTTGAGCGACCTGATTGTCGATAACGTGACCAAGCAGTTCGCCACCCGTAGCGAACCGCTGGTCGTGCTGCGCGGGTGTTCGTTCGAACTTTCCGCCGGTCAAAACTTGGCCGTTCTCGGACCCAGCGGGTCGGGCAAGAGTACGCTGCTGTATATTATCGGCACGCTCGACCAAGCGACCAAAGGCCGCGTCGTAATTGCCGGGCAAGACACCGCCGGGCTCGACGAACCTCGGTTGGCCAAGCTTCGCAACGAGCGAATCGGCTTTGTGTTTCAAGATCATCATCTGCTGCCGCAATGCTCGGTGTTGGAAAATGTGCTGCTGCCGACGATGGCCGACGGCGATAGTGCTAAGGACAGTGGCACTCGCGCCAAAATGCTGCTCGAACGGGTCGGCCTTTCGCATCGCACCGATCATCGCCCGGCGGAACTCTCGGGCGGAGAACGTCAACGCGCGGCAATCGCCCGAGCGCTGATCCGCCGCCCTGCCCTGCTGCTGGCCGACGAGCCGACGGGCAACCTCGACCGGACCAACGCGACAGGCATTGGCCAACTGCTGTTGGAATTAAGCCAAAGCGAGCAGATGATGTTGATCGTCGTGACGCATAGCCAGGAGCTGGCGTCGCTGTTCGATCGTCGGATGGAGATTGACGACGGAAGGTTGGAAGCGAGATAAGTTTTCAGTGTTCAGTTTTCAGTGATTGGTGATTGGTTGTCAGTTGTCAGTTGTCAGTTGTCAGTTGTCAGTTGTCAGTTGTCAGTTGTCAGTTGTCAGTTG
>JAYTAU010000749.1:0-2520 GCA_043737375.1 Planctomycetia bacterium | reverse complement strand
AAAGCGACCGGCCCGCATTTGATCGAGCTACTAGGCAAGTGGAACGTCAACCCGGCCGCGTACAAAGAATCGGCATCGATGCTGCTCGACGTGCATTTAGCCGCCGGGCCGGCGGGTGAAATCGTGCGTTACTTCGAGATCATCAAGGAGAAGTGGCCCGATGTTGAAATTCCGTTCGAGAAAATCATGAAGGTTGCCGCCGCCTATCACGACGTCGGTGAGTACGAACGGAGCTACTTGGTCTATCGCGCCACGGTCGAGAGCAGTTTCATACGCGAAAACGCCGTGGCCGGCTTCCTCGAAGCTCAGGGCGAATTCTTACGCAGTGTCGAAGTGATGAATCGGCTGTTGGCCGAGTACCCGCCTGAACCGTATGTGGCGGCAACCGCCTACGCTTTGGCGCAACGAGTCTATCTGAAAGCGCCGCAAGCCGCGGCCGATCCAAAACTTCGCGAGAAGAAAATCAATCGCGTGGTGCTGGTTCAACAAGCGCTTTCGATGCTGGATAGTTTTTTGACGATGCATCCCGATGACCCGGCTGCCGATCAAGCAGCGTTCTCGTTGGCCAACGCGCTGTTGGAGCTCAAGGCCTATCCCGAAGTCATCGCTCGTGCGACCAAATACGCCGAGCGTTATAAGACCAGCGACTTTTTGGATAGCTATTGGTACATCGTCGCCTACGGTCACTTCGCGCAGGGCGAACATCAAAAAGCTCTCGAAATGGCCAAGAAAGTCGCCGCTCACAAACGCATCGATAAAACATCGGGCCGCGAAATCGAAAGCCCCAACAAGTGGCAAGCCATTTATATTATGGGCCAAGTGTTTCATAGCCTGGGCAAAGCCGCCGATGCCGTGGCCGAATATCTGCGTGTCGAAGATCGCTTTAGCGACGCCAAGGAAGCGATTGCATACTTCTTGCGCAAGGAAATCACGTTACCCGAGGTGACGACTTTCAAACCGAATGAACCGGCGACCGCGGAGCTGAAGTTCCGCAACGTTGCCGCGGCCGACATCAAGGTCTATCGCATCGACTTGATGAAATACAGCTTGCTCAAGCGCAATCTGGGCGGCATCACGCAGATCAATCTTTCGGGCATTCAGCCGTTTTTCGAAAAGACGTTCGAGCTGGGCGACGGCAAGGACTATCGCGACCGTACCGAAAAACTCGCGCTGCCTATCAAGGAAGAAGGCGCTTATTTGGTGGTCTGCCGCGGCGGCGATCTGCACACCAGCGGTCTGGTGCTGGTCAGCCCGCTTGTGGTCGATGTTCAAGAAGAAGCGACAGCCGGTCGCGTGCGTGTGACCGTCAAAGATGTCGTCAAAGACGATTACGTTTCCGAGGCGCATGCCAAAGTGATCGGCTCGCGTAATACCGAATTCGTCACTGGACAAAGCGATTTGCGCGGCGTGTTCGTGGCCGACGGCATCGTGGGCAAGAGCACGGTCATCGCGCAAGTCGATAGCGGACGCTATGCATTCTTCCGCGGTCAATCGGATCTCGGACCGCCCCCCGTCGCACCGAATGCTCCGGCGAGCAGCAGCCCTCAAACAAAATCGCCGGGCAAAGGCCAACCGCGTAGAAACGAGCGAGATTTGCTCGAGCAGCTCGAAGGAGGCAACCGAGACATTCAACGCAAGCAGCAGGATTACTTGGACAACAATTACAAGCCGAGTAACAACGGCGGCGTGCGCATTGAAAAGGCGTTTTGAGAGTGCCGAGGTGGGAAGTGCAGAGTAATTCAATATCGGAGAGCGTGAAATCGGAGAGCGTGAAATGAGATGCAACGGCCCAACTTCGAGAACCTTTCCACTGAAAACTGAACACTGAAAACCTAGTTTCCAATATCGCTTGCTCACTTACGAATAGCTCTCGATCAATCCAACAATCAAAACGGGCGAGGGGTGTCAATCTTCGACTCCCCCTTCATGGCATCCCTCGCCCTTCTATTATCGTTTCCTGAATGGTGGGACGGAATGTTTGCGTCCTCTGTGGTGCGTGCCTGGTATGAACCATGCCTAGGAACATCTTCTTAGGGGCGAACGAAAAATAACGTCCCGATTTCGAATCTGCTAACACGCCGAGTGATGTGCCGCCTTGCAAAAAAACGGGGCGGTTATTTATCGGTCGATCCTAAGTATTTCAAATCAAAACGTAAGGCAGTTTATCTCTCGCCAAGACGCCGAGAAGCAACTTCCTTCCTTTGCGTCTCTGCGCGAGGCAATTTGCTCGTCTGATTCCTTCAGCTTTCGCACGCGCGGCAACGTCACGCCGCCGGAGCCGGTGATCAAGAACTTCAAGAACATCGAGTGCCGCGACGCGGTGCTGGAGTGGAGCAGCCGACAGCCGCTGTTGGATGCCAACGGCCAACCGGTCACGCGCTGGGACGGCCGGACGACAAAAAAGCACCCGGTCACCGGCGAGGAAGTGCCGGATGAAACCGCGCGCGAGATATCGTATCAGTATCTCAACGCCAAGAAAGCCGAGTGGCCGCAGGCCGATTTTATTGTGGGCAACCCGCC
>JAYTAU010000748.1:0-6307 GCA_043737375.1 Planctomycetia bacterium | reverse complement strand
CGCTAGAGTCGATTTTGGCCCACATGCCGTTGGGGGTCTTCGTCTGTGAGATGCCCAGCAGCCGACCCGTGGTTTGGAATCAGCGGTTGTTCGAGATTACCGGTCGTCCGAAGCCTTCCGACTTTTTACACTTTTCGCAATTGTCGGAACACTATCAGGCGTTCAAACGCGGCACGCAAACTCTGTATCCGATCGACGAACTGCCAATGGTTCGCGCCATGCGCGGCGAGCCGAGCCGGGTCGACGACATGGCCGTACAGCGACCCGACGGAACGTGGGTCGCGCTCGAAGTCATCGGTTCGCCCATTCTCGATGCGCAGGGCAACGTCGCGTTTGCCATGATCCTGGTTCAGGACATTACCGAACGCAAACAAGCCGAGTCGACATTGCAAACGGAGCAGCAGTTTTTGCGAGCGCTGATCGATGCTCACGAAAAAGACCGCAGTCTGATGGCCTACGAGATTCACGATGGCTTGGTGCAGTACATCACCAGCGCCTTGATGCACCTCGAAAGCATCGCGGCCGAGCAACTACCCACCGAATTCGCACAGAGCACTTTTACCCAGGCCACGTCTTTACTGCGAAAAAGCATTGTCGACGCGCGACGGATGCTCAGTGGGCTACGACCGCCGATCTTGGATGAGCAGGGAATCGTCGAAGCCATCAAGTACCTGATTGCCGAAACCGAATCGGCATCTGAGATTGACATCGATTTTATTACCGATGTGCATTTCATTCGGCTGGAGCCGTTGCTCGAAGGAACTCTGTTTCGCATCGTGCAAGAATCGTTGACCAATCTACGCAAGCACAGTCTGGCCAAGCACGCCGTGGTCGAGCTACATCAAATGGGCGATCAAATCGAGCTGGTCGTCCGCGACCGGGGCGTGGGATTCGATCCCGCACTGGTGCCTGTCCATCGACTGGGGTTGCAAGGAGTTTCGCGCCGCGCTGCCTTGATGGGGGGCTTGGCGTTAATTGACAGCCGGCCTGGAGCGGGCACCACGGTTCGAGTTCGGCTCCCCTGTCTGCCGGCCGAGTGAACGCAAAGCCGTCGCAAACTTTGCCTAATCCGAAGGATCGGTCGAAATCCGGCCTGCGGCGGTAAACCGCGTGCCGCTGCGCGGGACGGAATCGTGGCAATTCGAAGCAGGCTCTATTGAATTGGCTATTGCAACGAGTATTCTAAATGGGTCTGTTTCGGCGAATGGATTGCGGTTCTGCCTGCCAACGATTGCCTACGCGGAAACTTCGACAAGCGTTACTTAACGTCGCCCGCCCGCGACATAATTGTCACTGCGTCAGTATTTCACTGCGTCCCGGGGAGTCGGACGCGGTGAACACCCGCCTTGATTAACCCCCCCTAAACTTGCAGTCATACCTTGGTGTTCGTCATTGCCTGCCAACGGGTTTGTGCGTGACGACCTAACCGTATGCCATGCTGCAGACTGAGATTATGCGCCGTTTCAAAATGGTGTATTCGACGAGGGTGCGTTTGCAACTCGATCGGCAAGCAACCTGTGTTATCCACCGGGATGGCAGTTCGCGGGCTCGTTATTCGTCGGCGGCGATCATTTTTGGCGCGATGTGCTTCGCGTTAGCATGCTGCACGATAATTTTCTTGGCATCGCCGATTCATGCCGCAGAAGTTCACGCAAAGAGCGACGCCAAAAGCGAAGATCCGAAGCCGCTCGATTGGCCGTTCAATACGGTCGCCCGTCCCGCCGTTCCAAATGTAAAAAATAAAGCGGTGATCAAAAACGCGATCGACAACTTCATTCTCGACCGCCTCGAAGGGCAGCAACTTTCGCTCAGTGAACCGGCCGCCAAGCTAGCGCTGTTGCGCCGAGTTACGCTCGACCTGACCGGTTTACCGGCAACGATTTCCGACCAGAATGCCTTCTTGAAAGATAAATCGCCCGACGCTTATCACAAGGTGGTCGATCGCTTGCTGGCTTCGCCTCGCTACGGCGAACACTTTGCCGACGATTGGTTCGACCTGGTTCGCTATGCCGAAACGGCCGGCTACAAAATCGATGAGGAGCGACCCGACGCCTATCGCTATCGCGACTATGTGATTCGCGCATTCAACGACGACCTGCCTTACGACCGGTTCGTGCGCCAGCAACTGGCCGGCGACGAGCTCGAGCCTGGCAATCCCGATGCGCTCATCGCGACCGGCTTCTTGCGGCTGTATCCCGAAGAATCGAACGCTTCGAATTTTCGGCTTTGCCGGCAAAACATCCTCGACGATTTGACCGAGGTCACCGGGCTGGCGTTTATGGGCATGACGTTTGGTTGTGCGAAATGTCACGACCATAAGTTCGATCCAATTTTGCAATCGGACTTTTACGAACTGCAGGCCTTTTTTGCCCCGTTGTTGCCGCGGAACGACTTACCGATCGTGCCGCCCGCTGAAAAGCAAGAATTCGACGTCAAGCAACTCGAATGGGAACGGTCGACTACCGACCTGCGTCAACAAGTCGAAACACTGTTGGTTCAAACCCGGTCGAAAGCCATGGCCGAGGTCACCGATCCGTTCGACAGCGAGACGCAACGCGCGTGTCTAAAACCATCCGAGCAGCGCACGCCGCTTGAACAACAATTGGCCGCATTGGCCTCGCGCGAAATCGGCAAGAAGATGAATCGGTTGCCGCGCTATTTGGATGACGACGCACGTCTGCGCTATGACGAACTGCAAAAGCAACTGGTCGCTTTCGATGCGATTCGCCCCGCCCCGTTGCCGACAGCCATGGCGGTCGACGAAGTTCGCGGACCTGCGCCGACGACCCACGTCCTGGCGACCGGCAACTATCAAAAGCCGCTCAAAGAAGTATCGGCCGACTTTTGGGAAGTGCTGGGTGACGATGCGCCTGCCATCGCACCCCCGGCGAGTTTGGCCCATCACACCGGGCGGCGCACGGCCTTGGCCCGTTGGCTCACGCGCCCCGATCATCCGCTGGTAGCGCGGGTCATGGTCAATCGCATTTGGCAACATCATTTTGGTCGCGGGTTGGTCGGCACCCCGAACGATTTCGGCGTCATGGGCGAAAGCGCCACGCATCCCGAATTGCTCGATTGGCTGGCCGCCGAGTTCGTCGAACGGCGCTGGAGCATCAAGTCGATGCACCGCCTGATGGTACTTTCTGCGACTTACTGCCAGTCGTCACGAGTCGACCTAGAAAATGTCGCTCACTCCAAGGGACAAGAGCTTGACCCCGCCAACCAACTATTGTGGCACGGCCGGCGGTTGCGATTGCGCGGGGAGACCATTCGCGATTCGGTGCTGCAGGTCTCGGGCGAAATCAATCTAAGAATGTATGGCAAAAGCTCGCGCCCTGAACTACCGACGGAACTCATGATCAGCCGTTACGCTTGGGAGCCGGATAAGAACAGCGAGGACCGCAACCGCCGTTCGGTCTACACCTTTACCCGTCGAAACCTGCAACATCCAATTCTCGCGGCGTTTGATCCGCCCGACATGATCAGCAGTTGCGGACGTCGCGCGCTGACCGTTACCGCGCCGCAGGCACTGACACTGCTCAATGGAAAGATGTTGCTCGACGAATCGCGAAAATGGGCCGGAAAACTGCTGGCCAGCGCCGGCCACGACCGTGAGTTGCTGGTCACGGCCGCCTATCGCGAAGCGTTTGGCCGCAAGCCGTCCGAAACCGAATTGAACGACGCCGAGCAATTTCTGGAAGAACAAGCCGAGAAAATCGACCTGGCCAACGAAACTCTGGCTCCGACCTTGCTGCCCATGCCGCTGCCCAAAGATATCAAACCGGAAGAAGCCGCCGCCGCAGTGGATTTGTGCCACGCGCTGTTGAACTCGTCCGAGTTTTTGTTTGTGGATTAGATGACTCATACAAGCTCGAGCGCCAGCGAGTGAATTGAACTTGCCGCATGATTCACTCGCTGGCGCTTCGAGCTTGTACGATGAACTGAACGCTCCAATCCTGAACGCGATTATCAATGCAAACACCCGGCCACTATCAACGCCCGCACTCGCGACGTGACTTCTTGCGCCGCGCCGGGGCGGGGTTTGGTTCGGTGGCGCTAATGTCATTGCTGGCCAACGACGCTGCAAGCAATGCCGCCGCACCGCGCAGCCGCCGCAATCCGTTGGCTGCCAAGAAAAGCCATTTTCCGGGCACCGCCAAAAGCATCATCTGGTGCTTTTTGGACGGCGGGCCTAGCCACATCGACCTGTTCGATCCCAAGCCCACGCTCAACAAACTAGCCGGCAAGCCGCTGCCCGATAGTTTCGAGCGGCCGGTCACTTCGATGGGCAGCACGGCCAACACGCCGCTTCTGGCATCGCAACGCAAATTCAAACAGCACGGGCAATCGGGGCTGTGGGTTAGCGATTGGTATCCGGAAATTGCTAGCTGCGCCGACGATTTGTGCGTGGTCAGGTCGTGCGTTGCCGAGGGGCAAACCCACGTGGGCGGCGTCTGCCAAATGAACACGGGCACGCTGTTGCCCGGCCGACCGTCGCTCGGCTCGTGGGCACTTTATGGTTTAGGTAGCGAAAGTGAAAATCTGCCCGGCTTCGTGGTCTTAACCGACTACACCGCCGAACCGCCGGGTGGAAGCCTGAACTGGGGCACTGGATTTATGCCGGCTACGTTCCAGGGAACGCGGCTGGCCAGCGGCGACCGACCGTTCCTTGACATTGCCCCGTCATCGCCCGTGGCCACGATTCAGCAACGCGGCAAACTCGACTTCATTCAGCGTCTCAATCGCAAGTTTAGCGACGAACGGCCCGAGGACGACAAACTCGAAGCCCGCATTCAATCGTATGAGCTAGCTTACCGGATGCAGGCCGCCGCGCCCGAGGCGGTCGATCTGACGAGCGAGTCTGCCGAGACGTTGCGGCTGTACGGTATCGACAAACCCGAAACTGAAAAAAACGGTCGCAACTGTTTGCTCGCTCGGCGGTTCGTCGAACGCGGCGTGCGCTGCGTGCAACTTTATATGGGTGCCGGCTCGAAGTGGGACGCCCATAGCGATGTCGAAGACAATCACTCGACATATTGCCTTGAGAGCGATCGGCCGATCGCCGGGTTACTGAAAGATCTTAAGCGGCGCGGGCTATTGGACAGCACGCTCGTGATCTGGGGCGGCGAGTTCGGCCGCACGCCGATGAGCGAAAGCGGCAAGGGTCGCGATCACAATCCATTCGGCTTTACCATGTGGATGGCCGGCGGAGGTGTGAAACCGGGTATGGTCTACGGGGCCACCGACGAGATCGGGTTGTATGCGGTCGAAGACAAGGCCCATCTGCACGACATCCACGCGACCATTTTGCACCTGCTGGGACTGAACCACGAAGAGCTGATCTATCAGCACAACGGTCGCGAAGAACGTCTGACCGTGACCGAAGGCAACGTGATCGACAATATCTTGCTTTAAGCTGCGAGTATTGTCGGCAAAGCGGCGGCTTGACCTGCGGCAAATGGCCTTGGAATTCCGATCGCGAATCCCACCCATTGCAATGGGTGGGCTTGGGTCAATCGCCTCGTACGGTTTGCCGTTCTCTCACACAATGCTCGCGCAATCGCAATCATTGCCGAAAGTGATCGCGGTAAATTGAACCGCTTCGCTGTTGCTGTTTCCGGCACTCTTGCCGGAAAATCATTAGCTCTCGATCAAGTTGCCATGAACACGAATCGGGCCATTGCCGTTGTGATCGCCGTTGCTATCGGCGCGGCCGTGGTCGGCACGGTCGTTGCCTGGGCTGCTCGCTCAGGACAGGTTGCGATCAACGACGGTCGTACCGCGACCGACGTTGCCTCTGAAACGTCGCCGAGTTCGCCAACCGATGCGACAGCAATCGCACGCAGCGACTGGCCGAACCTATTCGGCCCGACATTCAACAGCGTGTCGCCGGAAAATGGGTTAACGCTCGATTGGCCGAAGTCTGGGCCGCCGTTTCGCTGGCGTCGCAAGGTCGGAGCCGGCTACAGCACGCCCGTCGTGACGAACGATCGTATCATCGTCTTTCACCGGATTGGTGACGAAGAGCGTATCGAATGTCTGCGGGCCGACGATGGCGAACCGATCTGGTGTGCATCATCGCCAACCTCTTACAAGTGCCTATTCGAATATAGCAACGGCCCTTATAGCACCCCGGCCGTCAACGATGGGCGTGTTTATGCCTGGGGTGCCGAAGGCACGTTACGTTGCGTCGACCTCGACCGCGGGCAGGAAATCTGGCAACGAAATCTAACCGCCGATTATCAGGTTCCGCCGGGGGCGTTTGCGGTCGCATCGAGCCCGCTGGTCGATGAAGATCGTGTGCTAC
>JAYTAU010000747.1:0-6307 GCA_043737375.1 Planctomycetia bacterium | reverse complement strand
TGGGACGTCGTTCGCAAACGACTCGAAGACGCCTTCGGCCATAAGATCACGCTCGAAATCGAGCCGGGCCGCTACCTGACCGCCGAGTCGGGCTATCTGATCAGCGAAATCCGCGCGATCAAGAAGATGGGCGACAATACGTTTTACTTGCTCGATGCGGGTTTCAATAATCTCGCCCGGCCGATTCTATACGGCTCGTATCATCCGATGTCGGTCGTGCCCGGCACGGGCGACGGCCGCAATCGCGCCGAACACGAGGTTGTCGTCGGCGGGCCGCTGTGCGAGTCAGGCGATATTTTTACGCAAGAAGACGGCGGCTTTGTCACGACGCGCAAACTGCCGATAGCGCAAGTCGGCGAGCTGGTGGTGCTGGAAGTCGCCGGCGCGTACGGCTTCGTGATGGGCTCGAACTACAACAGCAAACCGCTGGCCGCCGAAGTGCTAATCGACCGCGGCGAAGCGCATTTGATCCGCGCCAGGCAGACGTTTGAAGACCTTGTGCGCGGCGAGGTGATACCCAAGCGGAACAATTAGCCACAGAGAACACCGAGGTCACGGAGGGAGTAAGCGGTCAGGGATTGGGATTCAGGGACTAGGGAAATGTAAAGCGGGCGATGACATCGCCGGGTTAGCGGCGTGCCGCCTGATGTAAGTTTGTTAAGTTCAAGAGTCTTGAAAACCAATGGCCACTGTGTACATCGAAACTTCCATTGTCAGCTACTTGCGACAACTTCCGAGCTCACAGGTTGTTATGGCTGCTCGCCAATTACTGACACACCAGTGGTGGAATGAAGAGCGCTGCAACTACGAACTGGTAACGTCGCAATATGTCATTGACGAAGCGTCGGAAGGCGATCGGATGCTTGCCGCCGAACGACTACAGTCACTGCGCGGCATTCCGCTGCTTTCGCTTGAGCCTCAAGTTGGCGTGATTGCCAATGAAATCATGTCCCGCGCGATTCTTCCGCCAAAGGCAACGATTGATGCGTTGCATATCGCCGTTGTTGCCCATCACAGAATACAATATCTATTGACTTGGAATTGCAAACACATTGCCAACGCGAAGTTTTTTCCTCGAATTCATAAGGTATTGTCGGACTTGGGATACCCGATTCCGATTATCTGCACACCCCAAGAGATGGTGGATGATGATTCAGAAGACGACTAACCGCGATACGATTATTGACGAGATTCATCAAACCCGACAGCGAATGGCCGAGAAGTTCGCCGGCGACATTACTGCGATTCTGGACGATGCTCGCAAGCGACAGGAAACTTCGGGCCATCCGGTTTGGAAAGGTTCGCCCTCGAATGAGACTCCCGTATCGACTTCGAATACTCCGGCGCAATGAATTCGTCATGGGCTCAAAACTACAACAGCAAGCCGCTGGCCGCTGAGGTGCTGATTGAAAACGGCCAGGCCCATTTGGTGCGAGCCAGGCAGACGTTCGAGGACTTGGTGCGTGGGGAGGTCATACCCAAACGCTGAAAGTAATTAGCCACAGAGTTCACCGAGGGCACAGAGAGAGGAACCGGTCAGGGATCGGGATTCAGGGACTAGGGAATTGCAATGCTGGCCGAAGAGCTATAGTTACCCGAAGGAAAACATTGCCATGACAAAATACGAATCGCTACTTGCCGACGCGACAGAATTGTCCGTACTGGATCGGATTCAATTGATCGAAGCTTTGTGGGACACTGTGCCGGAAAATTCGTTACCTCGTCTTTCGGATGAATGGTTGTCGGAAGTTGAAAAACGATCGAAGGAATTTGATACCGGATCGGTGGCAACGGTGCCATGGGAAGTGATTAGACAAGACGCCTTGGATCGCCTTGGCCGCAGCGGTGGTTGATTGATGTTGCCAATCAACTACCTTCCGGAACCAAGAGTTGATTTTTGATGAGTCGTTCGATTGGTATGCGTCGCAGAGCAAGTTTGCCGCGTTACGATTTGCAGCGGCGATCGAGGCCGCGACGATCCGAATTGGTACGACTCCTAAGATACTTCCCAATATTGATTCCGTTCACCGCGAATGCTCGGTAAAACGATTTGCAGAACTTCTCAGTCGCCGCTACCATGCAAAGCGTGCTGAGACCCCGTAATTTATGCGACACGAGGGCTGCAAATGAGCGAAAGTTGGTACATCACAATCGACGGGCAGAAAACGTTCGGCCCGTATTCGCTCGCTCAATTACAAGAGTTCGTCGCGGCCGGACATCTTCAGCGCGGCACGAAGGTTTGGCAAGAAGGGACCGCCGCGTGGATCGACGCTCAACAGGTGACTGGGCTGTTCGTCGGACCATCCATGCCGCCGATGCCGGCATTTCCGTCGCTGCCCGGTTACCCTGTCAAACACACCGTGGAACTTGGCAGCTCCGAGAAACTGAGTGCCGGTTTGTGCGGTATTTTGGTCGGTGCGCTCGGCATTCATAAGTTTATCTTGGGCATGACCACGCCGGGACTGGTCATGCTGCTGGTCACCATCTGCACGCTGGGTCTCGGCGGGATACCGATGGGCATCATCGGGCTTGTCGAAGGCATCATTTACTTGACCAAGAGCGACGATGAGTTTTATCAAACGTACGTCATCGGCAAGCGGCCCTGGTTCTAAGAGCTTCGGCAGGCAACAAAATCACCCGTCCACGAAGCTATAATGTTGTGGAGGAGTACCAAATTGTACTTTACCTACCAATTCGAGACTTAGGTCAAGTGCCAGCACAGCATTCGTCTCGCCGGAGAGCCCGCAATCAACGAATCGACTCCTGACTCAAGTGCCTCGGAGGGAACCGATTCCAAATAGCAGCAAGTACGAAATCATTCTATATTGGAGCAGCGACGACCAATCGTTCATTGCCGAAGTCCCTGAGCTTCCAGGCTGTGCTGCCGACGGAGTGTCGTACCAGCAGGCTGTGGCGAATGTCGAGGTAGTGATCCAGGAGTGGATCGAAACGGCTCAGGAACTAGGCCGCCCGATCCCGACTCCGCGCGGACGGTTGTTGTACGCTTGAGCTTGCCAAGAGAGGATTTTGAGATGGTCACTGACACCCACGGACAAGAATTCGTCCATCAGCTAGTAACGTATACATTGCAAACCGAGGGCCGCTTTGTGGTCTTAGAAGACGTTCCCGCACGCGTGTCACTGCGTACCGGAGAACGGTTTTTCTCGCCAGAGCTTCTGGAGTAAAGATGATGTCAGTTACCACGTTTCAAGGCACGATTGAGAACGGTCAGGTGCGACTACCGCCAAACGCCAAACTGCCGGAGCACGCAACAGTTTACGTTGTAGTTCCTGACGTTGACCAAAATCGGTCAGACCGTAAGTATGACTTGGCCGACATGCTTTTGCGGATGCCGCCGGATTATTTAGCGGCGGAAGAAGGATTTGGCAGACCGGTCGGGAAGGAAGAGTGGTAAATGGCCGCCTACGTTCCCGAAAAAGGCGACGTCGTCACGCTTTCCTTTGATCCGCAATCGGGTCACGAACAAAAGGGCAGACGGCCGGCACTGGTCATTAGCAATTTTCTGTTCAATCAAGCCACAGGGCTCGCGACTGTCTGTCCTGTGACAAACACGGATCGCAAAATCCCATTTCATTTAGCCGTTCCGAGTACATCTTCGCTGACCGGCTTCGTTATGGTCGAGCAGGTAAAGTCGATCGATTTCAATGCTCGCAAAGTAAAGTTTGTCGAGAAGGCATTCCCGCAACTGGTCGAAGATGTGATCGCGCTGATCGATGTCTGTATCAAGTAGCTCTCGTTGTTCAAGCGAGCGTGAAGCCCTTGTCTAGGAAACGGTATGCCTCTGATCGATTGCCCCGAGTGCGGTCGAGCCATCTCGACCGAGGCCGAGGCTTGTCCCCAATGCGGGCACCCAAATCGCTCGACATTCGCCGAGTCGGCTGGGCCGAGCTGCTATGCGTGTTCTGCAACGGCGACTACCAAATGCCAGAGTTGCGGGACGCTCAGTTGCGTTCAGCATTTGGAGAGTATTTACATGCCAAAGAAGGGTTACGAGCTGCGGTGTGATGGGTGCTACTCCAATGCGGCGATAGCTAATCGAATTTACATAATCTTTTTTATCGTAGCCATCACGGTGATTGCCATATTAGTGCTGAGTAATTAGGCTTGATGGTCAAGAGTGTTACGATGCAGCAGTAACGTAAACAAATGCACGGTCGGGTTAAAACGGACCGTTCGCTTTGAATAAAACTCAAACTTTCGCCACGGCCAGCTTTCCCTTCTCGGCCATCTGCTCCCGCATGCTCTGGCTGGTGCGAATTGATGCGGAGTTGGCCAAACCTTGCATTGGCGTGACATTGTGGACGGCTGTCGCTCCTCGTAGACTGGGCGAATGAAAGTTTATTTCGACATGTGCTGCTTGCAACGGCCGCTGGATGACAAGGGTCAACTCAGGGTGCTTGTCGAAGCAGAGGCGATTCTCGGCGTTCTGGCACGATGCGAGTCAGGTATGGTCTCGCTAATTGCGTCCGATGCCCTTTTCTTCGAAGCTGACGCCAACCCGGATGCTGTCCGACGAGATTTCGCCGCTCAGGTGTTGGCGAAGGCGACGCATTTGGTGATGACGAGTCCTGAAATCAGGAATTGTGCACAGAAATACATCGAGGCTGGAGTCAAGTCGTTGGATGCCCTGCACTTGGCCTCGGCCATTGAGGGACAAGCGGATTTTTTCTGCACATGCGACGATCGACTTTTGAGAAAATCCGCAACTTTGGACACGTCCCGGACGAAGATTCTTTCGCCTCTGCAATTAGTATTGGAGCTAGAACCATGACCAGCCAATCAAAAACACTGAGTGAAGTAAATCACCAAGCAATCCGACTACTTTCTGAGCAAATCGGCGTTGTCGATACGTTCCGGTTTGTGAACCAGTTTACGACCGGTCACGGCAACTACACCGAGGAGCGTGATGCCTTGTTCGATCACTTGACTCTTGACGAGATTATTTTGGCTATAGAACAGAAACGTGCCGGCCAACCGCTCAACGAATGAACCCATGCGTGCTTGATTATTCTTCCCCTCATGCCGCAAAGGCTAGTGCGAATAGCGAGCAACTCAAACCTTCGCCGTCGCCAACTCCCCCTGCGCGGCCATCTGCTCCTTGATATTCCGGCTGATGCGAATGGCTGCGTCGCCCGAACTCGCGGATTGACCATCGCCCAGTAACTGCTCAACCACATGGCAGCGAACCTTGTGACCTTCGATATCCAGCTCGCGCGGGCGCTCTTCGCGACAGACGTTCATCGCCAACGGACAACGCGGATGAAACCGGCAGCCCGGCGGAGGATTGACGGGACTCGGCACGTCGCCTTGTAAGATGATTCGCTTGCGACGCTGGGTCGGGTCGATTGAAGGTATGCTCGACAACAGCGCGTGCGTGTACGGATGCAACGGGCTGCGATACAGTTGCCCGCTGGCGGCCGTTTCGACGATCTCTCCCAAATACATCACGGCCACGCGGTCGGAAATATATTCGACCACCGACAAGTCGTGCGAGATAAACAGATACGTCAGGCCAAATTCCTGCTTCAGCCGCGTCAGTAAATTGATGACCTGCGATTGAATCGAAACATCGAGCGCCGAGATCGGTTCGTCGAGCACCATGAACTTCGGGTTCAGCGCCAACGCGCGAGCGATGCTGATCCGCTGCCGCTGACCGCCGGAAAACTCGTGCGGGTAGCGATTCAAATAGCGCGGGTCGAGACCGACCTGCCGCAGTGTATCTTCGACTTTGGCGAGGCGCTCCTTGCGATTGCCGACGCCATGAATAATCAACCCTTCTTCGACGATGCCGCGCACCGTGGCCCTCGGATTAAGCGAGCCGTAAGGATCTTGAAACACGATTTGCATATCGCGGCGAATATGCCGCAAGTCCGCGCCGCCGATGTTGGTGATGTCGCGACCATTCAGTACGATTCGCCCGGCAGTGGGTTCGAGCAGTCGCAACACCGTGCGGCCGGCGGTCGTTTTGCCGCAGCCGCTTTCGCCGACCAAACCGAGTGTTTCGCCCGGCTTAATCTCGAATGAAATACCATCCACCGCGCGCACATGCCCGACGGTTCGCGCGATGACGCCCTTGCGGATCGGGAAGTGTTGCTTCAGGTCGGTGACTTCAAGCAGATTGTCGGTCATGGGTTCGATTCCATTCATTGTACCCCGTTGCTTTCTAAGTCGCGGCGGAAATTTCGTCTGCAAACGATCGGCTTTCGAAATTTCGTCGACGTAATGATGCTCTGCGATTCACTCCTTCGCTGTCGGACTCGTGCCCCCCGCCCGCAGGAACTCGTGG
>JAYTAU010000746.1:0-2525 GCA_043737375.1 Planctomycetia bacterium | reverse complement strand
ACTGGCGGGTGCTTGGAACAAGTTCGAAACGTTTTTTAACCATTTCGAGCCGTTCTATTACGCCTCGGTGCTGTATGTGTTGGCGTTCGTCTTGGGTGCACTGGCCTGGCTGGGGTGGACCGGGCCACTCAACAAAGCCGCGTTTTGGCTGGTCGTGTTCACTTTTGCCTTTCATACCGTGGCGCTAATCGGACGGATCGTCATCTCGGGCCGGCCCCCGGTGACGAACCTTTACTCCTCGGCGATTTTCATCGCTTGGGGCTGCGTAGGCTTGGGTCTAATTCTGGAAATGGTGTATCGCCTGGGACTCGGCACCATCGTGGCGGCCATCGCCGGCTTCTCATCACTGTTGATTGCGCACTTGCTAGCGACCACGGTACCCGGGCACAACGGCGATACGATCGCCGTGATGCAGGCAGTCCTCGACACGCAGTTTTGGCTAGCCACGCACGTGGTTTGTATTACGCTGGGTTACTCGACGACGTTTGTCGCAGGTATTTTTGGAATGATGTACGTCGTCAAGGGACTGATGACCAAGTCCCTCACCGCCAGTATGTCGAAAGATCTGGCGCGGATGATCTACGGCACGCTCTGCTTCGCGATCTTCTTCAGCTTTTTCGGTACGGTGTTGGGCGGATTGTGGGCGGACGACTCGTGGGGTCGATTCTGGGGCTGGGATCCAAAAGAAAACGGCGCGTTGATCATCGTGCTTTGGAATGCCTTGATCCTCCATGCCCGCTGGGGCGGCATGGTCAAAGAGCGCGGCTTGGCCGTACTCGCAATCGGTGGCAACATTGTTACTGCCTGGTCGTGGTTCGGCGTGAATGAACTTGGCATCGGCATGCACTCGTACGGATTCACCGAAGGCGTGCTGATTGTGCTGGGCGGGTTTGTCGTTTCGCAGATGGTGTTCATGGCTTTGGGCTCGCTACCAAAACAGCTGTGGGCCAGTTTTAGAACCAGCCCCAATACCTGATGGCACCCAAAAAACAATTCACCGGCGAATTTTCGCCAGTGCTTGCAGCACCGGCTTCGCCGCGCCCAACTCGTCAAACACGCCCCGTCCGACTGCGAAGTGTCCGGTAGTTCCTGCTCCGTTGATTGCAACATCTTGGTACTGACTCCAAACAATCGCTTGCACCGATTGCTTGCCCAAAATCACCGGCACGAACCGTTCGATCCACGCGGCGGCCGACTGGTGTGTGGACTCGCCTGACGCGCCTGGTCGTGAGTTCGAAGTTTCCGTTTCCATTGCGACGAACTCCGACGGCACCGTCAGCATGATCAACAGCGGCAAGTTCAAACTACTCCAACGATCCAACTGCCGGCTGAATTCCAATAGGTCGCGCGGCAAGGTTTGATTGGCGTCGGTTCCGATGTTGATCTCCAACCCAATTCCCGACAAACCCAAATCGCCGCGCGACAGCGCGTCGGCGAAGTGTATCGGCGATAGCTCGAACGCCTGATCGCGCAAGTACTCGCCCCAAGGTTGATTGAACGAAATAATCACGGGCGACCGCGCGTCGGCGGCCCGCACGACCTCGATGGCTTTGACCGCTAATCGCAAGCGTTGTTCTTCGTTGAGTTTCAGCCCGGTCCCGGTGTTGATGCCTGCCGCGCAGTGCCACAAGTGTACGCGGCCCCGATAGCGCGACACCACGGCATGTAGATGTTCGGTCGCCAGTTCCATGCGACGTTCGGCATCGATCTCGGACGGATTCCATTCGGATAAACGGTCATCGTTCAGATCGAGCAACGGCCCGCCGCAAATTCGAATTCCTTGAGCCTGACACCAGGCAACTTGTCGATCCGGTAGCTCCCAGTTGCGCTCTCCCGGCGATGTTTCAATGCTGTTCGAAGCGAAAGGAATCGCCAACGTATTGGCCGCCTCGAGCAAATGATCCGCAGCGAGCAATTCAGGCACGCGATCGTCGAGCCGAATTCCCAGCAAAATGGCCATGCGGGGCGTCAATCGACTGCGCGCCAAGGATGCTTGTTCGGAGTAGGCGACCGCCAGCAATTGTCCGGCGCTCAGACTCGCTTCGATCGACTGTTGTGCTTGGGCGGAGGACTGCGGGCCGTCGCTTTGCTGCGTCGCGGCAAGTGCGAACGATTCGACGGCGCGATTCAGCGCCGGCCGAAACGCTTCGTCAATCGTCATGCCGGCCGCCGACCACAGCGCGGCCTGATTCCGCAACCGGCTCAACGTGCCGCGGGCCAGTTCGACCGGTAGCGAATACGGCTTATCGCGCTCCATCAGCGTGCTTGTGGTCAGCGCCAACACGCCATATGCGTCGGTTTGCCAAGGAATGGTGAAGGTGCCCGAATCGCTCTCGCTACGCTGAAGTGAAAAGCCTTGCAGGGTTGCAGTCAGACGGCATTGCTCCGGAATCTCTTCGCGGTTGGCGAAGTATGCGCGATCGAGCGCAAAGCTGGGCATCAGCTCTCGATTCGGAACCAGGAAATTCATCACGCCCATCCAAACGGCCTTGCTGCATTAGTTCGTAGGACGGAATTCATTCCGT
>JAYTAU010000745.1:0-6316 GCA_043737375.1 Planctomycetia bacterium | reverse complement strand
TATGTCGCCACGAGCCCCGATCTGTGGGTCTATGAAGATAAAGACGGCGACTTGAAAGCCGACGGCCCGCCGACCAAAGTACTCACCGGCTTCGGCGGACACAATCACGATCACGGCGCACATAGCTTGGTGCTAGGGCCCGATCATAAGTGGTGGATGGCACATGGAGACACGGGCTTCAACGTCAAAGGCACCGACGGTTCCGAGATCAAGTTCAAATGGGGCGCGATGCTGCGGGGCGAGCTCGACGGCAGTAAGCTCGAAATGATCGCGCACAACTTTCGCAACCCTTACGAAATTTGCGTCAACAGTTTTGGCGAATCGTTCTGCAGTGACAACGATAACGACGGCAACAAGAGCGTGCGGATCTGTTGGATCATGGATGGCGGCGACTACGGTTGGTTCGGCGGCCCGCCCGGCAAAATGGGCGACGTTCCGCCCGGCACCCCCTTCGGCGAGCATTGGCATTTTCGCGGCCATATTCCCGGATACGTTCCCGCGACGTTGGTCACGGGATTCGGCTCGCCTTGCGGCATGGCTTATTACGAAGGTGACGCCTTCCCGAAATATAAGAATGCCCCGCTGCACACCGACAACGGCCCGCGCGAGGTCCGCATCTACAAGCACGAGAACGATGGCTTCGGCAAGCGGGCCACCAGCGAAGTGTTTCTCACTTCACAGGGAGACAACTACTTTCGGCCCGACGATATTTGCACCGCTCCCGATGGCAGCCTGCTCGTCAGCGATTGGTACGACGGCGGTGTTGGCGGGCACGCCTACAATAATCCCGATCAAGGGCGCATCTATCGATTAACCCCGACGGGCAAAAAGCTCGCTCGCACCGAAAAGCCGGGACCCTATAGCACCGTCGACGACGCGATCGCCGGATTGAAAAGCCCGAACCTGGCCACGCAATTTCTGGCGCGCGAGAAACTGATTGCCGAAGGACAAAGAAGTCTATCGGCGTTGACCGCGCTGATTGAAGACCTGAAGGCCGACCCGAATCATCGCGCTCGCGCGTTGTGGCTGGCCGATCGAATCGGCGGCGACGCCACGAAGCTAGTCATCGCGCAGTTGGCTGCGAAAGATGAGGCTTTTCGGGCGTTGGCCGTGCGGATCCTACGTCGCCACGGCGGGAAGTACATGAACGAGATCGGCACAGCTGCCGAGAAAGACCCCTCGGCCGCGGTGCGTCTCGAGTTGCTGCTGGCATTTCGCGACTTTGAGAAGCCCACTACGGGACGTGTGGTTGACCCCGATCGAATCCTTAACGCGATTGTGAAAATTGCCGAGCAATACGACGGCAGCGACCGCTACCTGCTCGAAGCGATCAACATCGCAGCGGGCGATCGCAAAGCAGAAGTCTACGATCGGTTGGTCAAGTCGGCCAGTTTTTCGATGCAAAAGTTTCCTCTCCTGCAAGTGCTCAACAAAGACGCCGCCGGAAAGTTACTTAGTGAAAAACTGAACTCGGCCGGTATCGACGCCGCTACCACCAAGGCCCTGCTGACTGCTGCCGGCACGGTGCAATCGCCCGAAGCAGGCAAGGGGATGCTGGCGGTCATTGCCAATGAAAAAACGCCGGCCGATCTACGGCAGTTGGCTTTGGAAAAACTGTCGAGCAATTTGGGCGGAAGTTGGAAAGCATTGGCGACCGATCCTGAATTGGTCGAGACCTTCAAGAAACTGCTGGCAGTTAAGTCGCTACGATCGACGGTGATGACCACGATCGCCAAGCATGGTCTCACGAAATTGAATGACGACGTGCTGGCAATTGCCAAAAATGCCGGCGATGATTTGGCCGTACGCCAGGAGGCGATCCGCGCAATCGCCTCGCTGCGAGCCGAAAACGCCGCCGGGCAGTTGCGCGATCTGTTGAGCGACTCGAAGCCCGCCATCCAAGAGACGGCGCTTGGCGCGCTGGTCGACATGCAAGACTTCAAGTCCGTGCGCGAAGTGTTGGTCGGCGATAAGTTTCCGGCGGCGACGCGAGAATCGACCGCCAATCGCTTGCTCGATTCGCCCGGCGGCGCGCTGAGCATGCTCAAACTGATCGAAGACAAAAAACTTTCGGCCGACCTAACCAAACTGGTCCTGGCCAAGGCCGTCATTCACCCCGACTCGAATGTGCGCGTGTTGTACGAACGCTTTGTCCCGGCCGAACAACGCGCCAAGCGATTGGGCGAAGCGATCAAGGCCGAGGATATCCTCGCACTTAAGGCCGATGCCAAGCGCGGTGCGGCCATCTTTGTCCAAAGCAATGCCGCGCAATGCAAAAGCTGCCACACCACAGACGGTCAGGCCGGCGGCTCGATCGGCCCCGATCTGAGCATGATCGGCAAGAAGTACGAACGTGCCGCGCTGCTCGAAACGATCTTGCAGCCCTCCAAAGCCATCTCGCACGAGTACGTTCCGTACTTGCTCGAAACGGTCGACGGCCGAACGTTCAGCGGTTTTCTGGTCGAAAAATCCGACAAGCAAGTCGTGCTGAAAGATGCCAAAGGACAGCTCATCAAAGTAGCCGCCAAAGATGTCGAAGTGCTGCTCGAGCAAAAAATTTCGCTGATGCCCGAGCTGGTGCTGCGCGATGTGACCGCGCAAGATGCCGCCGATTTGTTGGAGTATATGACCACGCTCAACAAAGCCACGCAAAGCGTCACGCGGTTCAACATTCTCGGCCCTTTCGATACCAAGCAATTGTCCAAAGGTGAAATGCTGTCGGCCGAAGATCTCGCCAAGCCCGATCGGCAAAAAGAGTATGTCGGCGCGAGCGAATCGAAAGCGAAGTGGGAGCCGATCGCCTCGGATGGGTCGTTGGGTTTCGCCGGCATCGACACCGTCAAGTACGACAGCAAGCGCAAGCTGCCCGCCAACGACGTGGTGCATTACTTCATGACGTATGTCGACAGCCCCATCGATCAAAAGGCCGATCTCTTGATCGGCAGCGATGACGGTTGTCAGGTCTGGCTCGACGGCCGCGAAGTTTATAAGACCGGCACGACGCGCGCGTTGGCCTTTGCCGACGACACGGTCGGTGTCGATCTGAAAAAGGGCCGCAACGTCGTGGTGATCAAAGTCACCAACGGCGACCCGCCGGGCGGCGTGTCACTGGCCGTGCGAGCAGGCGAAACGGTCGTCATCAAGGCGGAATGACGAAGCACGAATGATCAATGGCACATAAATAAACAGTAACGTCGAGTGACTGTATTTTGCGACAGATGATCTAGCCATGAACGTTGGCCCGCGGAATGAGTTGCAGAAATGCAGTATAATCGTCATCTTGGTGGCATCACGACCAGCTACGGTTAGCAAAATAAGTAGAATGTCCCGTTTTTTTCTGTCCCCTTTTCTGCCCGATCATAAAAACACGATTTACAGTTTTTCGCTTTGCTGCTTTTTTGTCCATTTTTCGTTTCCGTTTAGGTGTCGACCCGCGTTTGAATGGGCAGGGTAATTGAAACCGACATTAGGGCATCCAACTATGAAACTCTTCGTTTCGCTTGCGTTTTCCGTGATTCTTTGCTTAGGCTGCGAAATACGGCAACAGCCATCGGGTTCACCTCCACTCAGACCGCAAACGTTGTTCACGCCGATGGCGAACGCGGAGCCAGAGCCAGAAATGTCGGCTGCTGACAAAGAAGCCTTAGCTCTAATTCCTAAGGCTAGTGAACTAACCATTGAACCCGAAATACTTAGAATCGGTGGCCTCAGACTAGGTGACTTGGCGACAACGGAATGGCTAACTAGACGAACGATAATCAAAGACAAGGACATTCCTAACTTTTACTACGTTAAGGAAACGATTACAACAGAAAACGGTGAGATTCTAATTTCCTACACGTTCGAGAAGAAGGTACTCATCGGCATAACGTTATTTTATGACTCCAAGTGCTTTGACGACCTCTATCATATTTACATCAAAAAACTAGGTATGCCATCCGAGGAAGAGAACGAAATAAAATCGAACGCATTTGGCATGACGTTCAACAATGAAGTTAAATACTGGAAGACCGTTGACGGAGTCTTCGTGCTAGAAAAGCATGGCACAAACGCGGTTAAAGGAACCGGATACATAAGTTCGCCCCGCAAGAAACTGTTGGAGCAACAACGGAAAGAACGCAATCAAAGTAAATTAGAGGACAAACTCTAAATCAGGAAACAAGGGGGACATTCTACTTTCTTACGGCGGTTCTCGGTCGTTCGCGAGGGTTGATCGTTGATTCCAAGCCCAATCGTTTCGCGGCCGGCTTCATCCAGCGTGCGCTTCCATACTCAGACTCCCAAACCGTTAATGGGAGGATGTTTTTCAAGATAGCGCAACAACTCAACCGGCACGCTTGGTTCAAGGCGAAGCTGAGTCACATCGAGCAGCGAGTGCATGATCGTCGAGAATAAATTTGCCGGTACATACGGGTTATCAGTGGCTCGTTCGGCAAAGCGATCAGACGAGCCGATGACTTGGCCCGACGTCAGCCCGCCGCCCGCCAGTAGCAGCGGCGTAAGCTCGCCGAAGTGATCGCGACCGCCATTTTCATTCAGCCTCGGCGTGCGTCCCATCTCTCCGCTGACGACCAGCAAAATTTTGTTCGACAATCCGCGATCATTGACATCCTCCAAAAACGCACTAACCGCATGATCGAGCAATCGTCCTTTGGGCCACATGGCCGCCATGTGGTCGGGCGATTCGCCATCCGCGTGCATATCCCACCCGCCATCGGTCACCGTGATGTATCCACAGCCGGCCTCGCACAATCGCCGCGCCAACAACATTTGGCGGCCCAACAGGTTGGTCGCTCGGCGCATATCTTTCCACATATGAAGTTCATCGTGGGCGAACACGGCGGTGGTGTCGTACTTGGCGCGAGTGCGAGCGTCTTCTTGTTCCAGATCGAAGGCGTCAACCACCCCGCGCGATAGCGCCTCGGTTGCCCGCCGATTACACTCGTCGAGATTCTTGAACGCTGTTTCATTCGAATGCGTGCGGCTCAATCGGTCGAGACTTGCTAGCAGTTGTCGGCGCTGCACCATCCGCGCTGCCGGTAAATGGGGTGTCATGTCTTGCTGCAGGTCGCCGCTGCCGCCAACGTCGAATGCCGCGTACGAAATGCCCAGGTCTCCGGGTTGGGTCAGCGAGGCGATTCGATCGAGCTCGACGGAAGTCTCGAGCTTGAGACCGGGTTTGACTGCTTCGGGCCGGAGCAAAATGTGCCGCGGGATGCCGCTACCCGGGTGCATCGGTCCGCCAAGCTTCGCATAGATGGCGCCGGTCGTGGCGTTGAGCGGATTGCCGCCCCCGGCAACCGCTAAGTACGTGTGTTGCGAGTTTTGGGTGCCGTAGGACCGAACGATCGAGAATTTATCGCTGATCGCGGCGAGTTTGGGAAAAGTGCCCCCCAACGTGATGCCAGAGTGTTTGGTCTTCACTTCACCGGTCTTGCTGCGAATTTCGGGCGGGGCGGACATCTTGGGATCGAAGAGTTCGATATGGGATGGCCCTCCCTGTAGGAACAGGAAAACGACGGATCGATCGCGGAATACCGTGCGTGGGAGTTCGGCCAAGCTGACTGTGGTCAGTAAACTTGGCAGGGTAAAACTGGTCAAGGTGGCGGCAGCTTGCCGAAGAAAGCCGCGCCGTTCGGACACATCTGTGCGAATCATGCCACCCCCTTAGCAGCTTGAAACAAGACTCCAGTTCGAATGTTGGCCTCGGCCCGGCCCCCGCACAATTACAAGCATAAACCTGTTAACTCGCGAGTTGCCGCTTCGAATGACCTTCACGTCCTTAAGCCATTTTTCCAAATAGCTTGGCTAAAGTCCATGATGGGAACTAGAGAGGCATAAAATGAGACATCCTACTTTCTGACGGCGGTTCTCGGTCGTCCGCGAGGATTGAGCGTTGATTCCAAGCCCAATCGTTTCGCGGCCGGCTTTATCCAGCGTGCGCTTCCGTACGAAGTGCCTCGCACCACGCTTGTTCGCAGTGCGGCCGGGTGCCATGCCCACTGGCCCACTGCCCTCCAGTGGGCATGATTCGCCCCGGTTGAGGAAACTCGATATACTGATCGACCGCACGATCCAAGCCTTCTGCCGTGTTGCGTCGATTTAGGCTAACCCGAAACCAGTTAAACCACCAATCAAACAACCCGCTTGGATCCGTCTTGTTCGTCGGTCCGTTGCCGACGTAGCGGTAGCTGTTTTGTTCGTCGTCGGCGATCGGGTCTTCGCTGAGAAAGCGCCCGGTGACCGGGTCGTAGTATCGCGCGCGGTAGAAGTACAGCCCTGACTCGTCGTCCAGTTCGCGGCCGGTGAAGGCGAA